>CAZDFE010000010.1:0-12076 GCA_964504755.1 uncultured Candidatus Peribacteria bacterium | reverse complement strand
CTACCAACTGAGCTAAAGTGGCTTGTGAGGCAGATTCTATAAAAAATGTCCGTTCTGTCAAAATTTTTTTGAAAAAAATCATCCATTCGTATAAATAGGCCTATATACTCCATTTTTTATGATTACCGTACTCGCCGTCAGTGATGGCTATAAACACTTTAAGGAAGGGATAAAAACGTATGAAACGCGCATCGAACGATACGCGACTATCAAGCTCATTAAACCGATTTCTCACACCAATACTGAGTATATCCGAGTGAAGGAAACACTCCTCATCCAAGATGCCCTCAAAAAGCTATCTGGGATCGTGTATTTGTGTGATGAACGTGGAAAAGGCATGACTACTCCACTATTTACGGAAATGATCGAAAATGCGCGAAATACGAGCGAAAACATCATTTTCATTATCGGTGGGAGTTATGGAGTGGATCTCGAGCTTATGGGAAAAATTCCCCATAAGCTCATGCGAGTTTCTGATTTTGTTATGCCACACTCACTTGCCCTTCTCGTGCTCATAGAGCAAATCTATCGCGCTCATGAGATACTGCGCGGAAGTGGATACCATCACGCGTAGAAAACTACTGAAATATGTACAAAATTCCCTCATATGAGGAAATTTTTCGAAATCAAAAAGTCTCGCGACTGATGGTGCAGCGCGAGACAAAACTTGGGTGCTCGCGTACACTTGCTGTGGGAAGAAAAAATCGTTTCCCGGAAGGTAGGCGAGTCAGAGGGGTGGGTACTCAACCCGTAGAGTAAACTCTAGCCTAACTTGCCTTCCGACGTTTTTTGAGAGTACTATCGAGCCTCTTTTTTTCTAGGGAGGGCCTCTATCGTATCGCTTTCCGAAGAAAGAAATAGGATAGAGACTCTCCACCAGTGTTTTTTGTTCTTTTGTATCGATATACAAGTATTTGCTCTTTTTGTATAAAGGTATTTGAAAAGATTGGTATTGGTATAGCAGGAATTACCTTTGAGATAGGGTTCCTATAATCAGCAAGTCAGGTCTTGTTAAGGGTCATTCTCTTTCAAGAAGACATAGGCAGTATAGCAGGTATTCTGGAATCAAGCGAGTCCTTCGATATTGTATATTATGTAATATAGCGAATTATATATTTCCATACTTATGTTTTTGGCTCTAAGAAGAGTATTCTGATATTTTTATTTTTCGTACAGATATAGAACCATTTTTGTATACATTTTGTGTATATGAGCAGTATGTGTATACATTATTTTGGCTTTACAGAGAGGATAAACCGTGTAATTTCCTCTTATTTCCGAGAAAAAAAATCTCCTCATTTCTGAGGAGATTTCGATATACTACATATTGTGTTAGTGTATTATTTTTGTTTCTGGAACTGTATTACTGGCGGTATATACCACTTCTTTATGCATTCAGAAGGGAAAAAGCCATAACAACCCCCATAGTTTCCGTACGAAGGATACGATTCCCTATATGAGCAAATATAAAACCTTTTTCTCTCATTTTATCTCTTTCGGACATCGACCACCCTCATTCTGGTCCTACATGAATTGCCACCTCTTCGAACGAATCATAGGTACGTATTGCCACTCGGGTGCCGATCGTATCGAGAACAATATTTTTTTCCGAGAATACAGGAACTTCCCCCTCACTCCAGACGATTTCTGGAAGGAGGAGTCATCCACACTGTTCGACCGCTTCTCGAGCAATAGTCTCGAGGCGCTCTTTTTTTGTCTCTGAGAGAACGAGTTTCTGGGAATGTTCTGCCCGAAAGAACACAAATCTTCGAATCCCGACTTCCACTCATTTCTGGAGAATGTACTCGATTTTTTCGATCTTATTGGGAAGTGCCTGATAGAGGGTAATTATTTTTTTGGGTTCTGTATCAGGAAATGATCGTTTTTCAGCATGGAGATAGATATGTTTCTTATCGATCGCCGTGATCGTATAGAGTGTTTCGGAACGATCTCCATCGAATAGGATCACCTGATCTCCTGATGCCATGCGCAATACTCGACCCATCTGATGATGAAGACCCGGATCAGAGAGAACCATATCGCGTCAGAGCGGTTCTGCGACAAAAAAACGTTGCATATTATATAGATTGGATAGCCTTATAAATATCGCGTGGAAGCAGGAGTAAATCCATGAGTATCTTCCAGAAAAGAATGACAAAAATCGCCCCTCACTGCACAACAAAGCCATAGAAAAATCCAGCCATATCCACGAATATATTTTCTCCGAGCTTTCGATGTTCGAAAAACTGAGTCAGTGGCAACCCCGCGAGTGGCAACTTCGAAGGATCGATACGCAGTTCTTCTGGAAGGCTCGAAAGCTCTTTCACGGAATCAATCGAAGAAAGAGCCTCATGATAGGTATCCACAGAAATCTCGCCACGATCTAAGGCTCACTGAATATCGGATTTGAGGAGATGGAGGGACTGTCCGGTTTCGATTTTTCGTTTCAGTTCGAATACATCGAGTTTTTTTGTTTTTCGGATTTTTTCTTTTCCGACTTCGAAATCTTCACGCTTCTTCTCGATAACGTTATATTCTTGTTCTTGCTTCTCACGCATGCGATTTTTTGCCTCTTGATAGGCACCAGGATTTTCGATCGACATGGGAAAAGTATAGGAAAAAATACAAAATATTCAACCCAACATTCCTCTTCATTACAATGCATAACCTACATTCCTTCCATTTCCATGCCGATCAGCACATTCATCTCAGCAGCATATTCGAGAGGGAGTTCTTTCATAAGAGGCGAGACAAATCCTCGTACAATCATCGTCTTGGCTTCTGACTCAGGAATACCTCGAGACTGGAGATAGAAAAGAATATCCTCATTGATTTTCCCAACACTCGCCTCATGCGCTACGAGCGCATCATCGGTGGCTACACGAATATCTGGGATCGTATCCGAACGAGAAATAGGGTCGAGAATAAGTCCATCACAGTCGATCTTTGCCACCGCTCCGATCGCTGACTTTTTCACATCAAGGAGTCATCTATAGACAGATATTCAACCATTCTTGCTCAGACTCTTCGAAACCACCTCACTCGATGTGTATTTTCCGATATGGACTACCTTGGCTCCCGTATCCGTATTTTGTCCCGCATTCGCGAAAGCAATCCCGAAATGAAGCGCCTTCGAATAATCTCATTTCAGTATGGAGCACGGATAGAGCATCGTTACTCCTGAGCCAAGGTTTCCACCTACCCATTCGATGGAACCATGTTGTTCGACGAGCGCACGTTTGGTATTCAGATTATAAGTGTCGATCGACCAATTCTCGACGCTCGAATATCGCATACGAGCATCCTTACCGACATATATCTCAACACATCCTGCATGGAGACTCGATGTTCCATACTTCGGCGCACTACACCCCTCGATATAGTGAGCTTCGGAATCTTCTTCGAGGATGATGAGAGTATGTTCGAATTGTCCTCCTGCTTTCACATTCATACGAAAATATGCTTGCAGTGGATCCGATACTTTCACCCCTTTCGGAATATAGAGAAAAGTCCCCCCGCTCCAGACTGCGCCATGCAGGGCGGCAAACATATGATCACTATACGGAACACACTTCATGAAGTGTTTCCGAACTATATCTTCATACTTATGGAGTGCGACGGACATATCTTCGAATATCACTCCCTGCTCGATCAACTCCTCCCGAAGCTTATGATAAACTACTTCACTATCATACTGAGCGCCTACTCCCGCGAGCACCTTTCGTTCTGCTTCAGGGATTCCGAGTCGATCAAATGTCTTCTTGATCGCATCAGGAACATCATCCCACGTCTTTGAGTCTTGGGCTCACTCTGGCTTCGCGAAATAATAGATACTATCCAGATCGAGTTTCTCGAGTGATGGTCCCCACTTCGGTACCGTGCACGACTGAAAATACTGCAGTGACTTGAGTCGATGCTCGAGCATCCATGCTGGCTCATTGCCAGAAAGTGAAATCTGGCGAACAACTGCCTCATTGATTCCGATCTTTGCCATTTGAGAATAGGCAATCTCATCACTCGCATCAAGCGTCTCTCGTGATATATCGCCAAAAGCCTGGATGTCATCGTTCGATGAATCACTCATGAGAAAATAATATATCAGAAATTAAAAACCTTGTTCTCGTACCGACTGGATCAATTCTTGTCCGCCATGGCGAACTATTTGTCAAGAACCCATAAGAACCACCTCATCGACGTTTATAGTATCAAGAAGATGGAAATTATGCGAAATAATAATACAGGTTTTCCCTTTATTTCGCCAAGTGTCGATATATTTTGCAAGGAGCTCTATCGCCGTGATATCGAGACCCGAATCGATCTCATCAAGTACGATACAACGGGGATCGAGAAGTTCTACCTGGAGCATTTCGATACGACGTTTCTCACCACCAGAGAATCCAACATAGAGATCCCGATCGAGAAAACTCACAGGGAGCCCATAATTCGGATGCATTTTCTCGATCATTCGCCGAAAGATAAATGGAGTCGGAACCTTCTGTCCAGGATGTCGAATCTTAAAATGATGGACATAGATCGTGCGAAGGTATTCACAGAGACGAATACCCGGTATTTCGGGAATATTCTGAAATGAGAGAAACATTCCCTGTTCTGAGAGCTCATTCGGAAGTGCATGTGAAATATCGAAACCATCGAGCGAGACGGTGCCAGTGAGTTGGTACCTCGGATGATGGAACAGTGCGAAGGCCAGCGATGACTTCCCACTCCCATTTTTCCCGAGAATCGCATATATTTTCCCGGAATCGAATGCGAATGTGATATCCGTAATAATCTGTTTTTCCGCTACGGATACGGAAACATGAGAGAGTTCTAGCATGGCGTTATAATAAGAATCATTCTCGAAAAAGCAATACATTGCAAGATTTTTCTCTGAAACATACAAAAAATATCTCCATGCGACGTTGATTTCGATGTTGATATCACTATACGTTCGTGGCTCTCACTCGTGAGAGTGGGAGGTTTATGATTTAACCTTTTGTTATATGAGGAGTTTCCTCAGGTATATTGGTGCCCTATTTGGGTACCAAGTCATTCTCAAGAGAATGACAGGGCGAGAAAAACGGATGTATTTCCGTCATCGCTAACAATAAAAGACCCGCAGTAACGGGTCTTTTATTTTGGGAGGTTTATTCCCTTCTCGTTATATGAGGTTCGTCTTTCGACGACACGGAAAGTATAATCCAACTCGCATAAATTGCAAGATTTTTCTCTGAAACATACAAAATCCTACTTTGATTTCGATTCGTTGTTCTATACCATACATTCGCTCCTTGTTCTTCCAGGAGGAGCAAGGAGGTTTATTTCTCCTTAATCTTTTCTTTTATAAAAAGAGTCATCCTAGAACTTCCATACTGAAAGGATCGCTCAATCGGTATAACCATATACATGAGACGAAAGCGAGTCGTGAAGAAATAACCTTCATGCAAAGAAAAATCCCCATTCATAGTGGGGATTTTTCAAAGGAGGTTTATCCATCTTCATCCTAGAAGATGTTCTCAGTATATTTGAACTCTCATAAATTGCAAGAATTTTCTCACAAGCACACAAAACCCCTCCAAAAAGGAGGGGAAAGAGTCTAAAACCAATCATATATATCATGATCTCCAATATCCATAAGGATAATTTCTCATTTCTGTTCATCTATACGAACTATCATACGATATGAATCATCTATACTTACAGAATAATATGCCGAAAGTCTTCATCGTAATCGATGCGTTCTCAAACTCTTATCCCATGGATCCAAAAACATCATTTCAAACACAGAAGAAATTTCCTTCCTTATTTTGGATGGACATGACTTGAAGTTTTTCTGAAATGATGCCGTACTTCTAACATTCCAGCTCATGCATCAGAGATTTTACAGATGTGTGCAGTGTTGTTCGCCCCTCTATAACATCTAGTTCAGCACGAAGAAGCCGAGAAGCAACATAGAGCCTCTTCATCTCCTTCATATTTTGATCTATAGATGTGACGATAGACTGTGAGCTTTGTATAGACATACACATAGTATATCCGCAATCTCGAAAAATCAAACCAAAATCCCACCACACAAAACCCCTCCAAAAAAGAGGGATTGAGGCGAGTAAAGCCTATTTCTTAGGGAAAGAACGGTATTACTTTGATTTTTGATTGATCATTTATATACTATGTCGGCTCCTAGTTCTACTTGGAGCTAGGAGTTATTCTTAACCCTCTCATTTCATGAGAAAACTCCTGTTTAGATGGCTCATATTCTTCGGAATAGAGCCAGTTATCTTCTTTCGGAAGGTAACAGGTCGGACTCGCAAGAAACTCTTGCGGAGGTACCGATAACAGAAAAAGACCCTCGGAAGGGGTCTTTTTCTTTGGAGTTATTTCTAACATCCTCCTGTTTAGATTTGTTCGCCTTTCGGCGACGAAGGTAGTATATCCCAACTTCCAGAAAAATCAAACCAAAATCCCACCACACAAAACCCCTCCAAAAAGGAGGGGTAAAGTGAATAGTATTAGACCTTCTCAGAAAGAGAAGAAATAATAATTATTGAGCAACTACAGAGTAAGTCTCAGTAGTAGCGCTATCAACAATATTCTGAACATCGTAGAATGCCTTAGAAACTTCAGCCTGAAGATCAGCAGGATTCTGATATGTAGAATCTACATAGAGTTCACGAGTAATTGATGAGTTCTTTGAAATCACTTCATTAAGTGTATAAGTCTTAGCAGAACCAGGAATTGGACCAAGTCCAGAAGTTGCTACATCACACTTATCAGAAGATCCTTCGTCACGAAGACATCCAGTTGCAGAGTAAGTACTATTAGATACTGATACTGGACGAACCTGAGCGGTAATACCAGTAAGAGTAATAGCATTATCAGCATCAGCATTAGTAATCTTAATAAGGAATACATTAGATGCCTTCTTAGTAAGAGTAATAGTTGGAGGAACTACACCAGCAGTGTATACCTTTGAATTATCAACTGCAACTGCATTTACAGGAATAGAAATTGTTGCATTTGATGATACAGAAGTTGAAACAATATTAGTAACAAGGTTAATTTTGTTCGTATTACCAAGCGCAGTGATAAGATCACCCTGAGTATCTACAACGAGCTTGAAGTTAGAAGTAGTATCCTTAGCAACCTTGATAGACATACCAGTAAGCTTGATAGCTGTAGCTGGATTACTTCCACTCATAGTAACTGTAGCAGAAACTTGAGCATTAGTATCTACATTAATAAGCTTAACGTTAGTACCAGAAACAAGCTTAGAGAAGTCAGTTACATAACCAGCACCAGCAGTGTTAGTAAATGTAATTTCACGAATTGTAACCTCTTCAGCCTTAGCTTCAACACCAAATCGTGCGATTTCAGTATTAGTAGCATTTCCATAGATCTTTGTAGATGATGGAGCAGCAACTGTAGATTTCTTAAGATTAAGAGTTGGAGCCTCAACGGTTACCTGATCACCAGTAATAGACTTACCAGAAAGACCAACAGTATTTCCGTTTGAAACATTCTTAACAGTATCAAGAGTTACTTCATATGTATATGAACCACCCTGAGAACCGTTAGAAAGATTAGCAACGAGTTTTACGTTTACTGGAGCACCTGCATCCATACGGAACTTGTCAGCAGTCTTAGTAAATTTATAAGTACCAGAGAATCCTGCTGTCTGAGTTGTATTAAGAAGATCGTAATCAACACCGTTTACTGTAAGAGTAAGTGATGTAAATCGAGCGTTCTCATCAGAATCAGTACCAGTAGAAGCAAGACCTGATTTACCCTTAAGAGTAAACTCAGTAACATCAAATGAAGCACTTGAAGTAGCCTTAGCATCGAAGAGAACTACGTTAGTAGTACCTGGAGCAACGGTTACAGACTTCGTAGTGTTCTTAGTCCATACAATATCAAGAGCTGTAAGATCGATAGTATCAGCTACGTGGCTATTAAGATTTGTAGCAGTAGCATAACCAGTAAGATCTTCAGTAGCCGAAACATCAGTAGTATCAGTTATCTTCATAGTAATATCATCACCAGTCGCACCATCGCCAACGTATGAAACATCAGCGCGAAGTTCGAATGTAACAGTATCATTACGAGCTACCTTAGTATTAAGACCAGTTACATAAATCTTATCAGAAGAAATAGTTACAGAACCAACCTGAGTACCATTCTTATATGCCTTTACGTTAGCAAGTGCACGAGTAAGATCAATACCAGAAGTCTTAGAAAGAGTAAATGCAGACATAGTGATATCCTTACCACCAGCCTGGAACTGTACAGTACCAAGAGACTGATCGTTCTTACCAGAAGTTACTCCATTAAGATCAACCTTAACAACCTTAACCTCAGAAACTGAGTAATCAGTAGTGTTTACGAGACCGAGAGTTACAGGAGCTCCAGTAACAGTAGCGGTAGTACCAACTGCCTTAACAGCGAACTGGTGCTGGCTATTTGCAGAAGTAGAAACGCTCGCAAGGATATCAACTACTACAGAAGTACCAGCCTTAACAACGAGAGTGTTATTGAGACGAACGATACCTTCCTGAGTAGAAGTATTTACACTTCGACTTTCAGAAATAATAGTACCACTCTGAGCAACAGCAACAGTAAGACCAGCGCTATCACCAAGACCAGAACGAAGAACAGTAATAGAGTTTACAGATACATCAGTAGTACCAGCAGTGAGCTTAACACTTCCTACCTTAACATTAGATGCATTCTTAGGAACGTACTGAGCAACTGCTTGTCCGTCGAGAGCAACCGTAAGGTCACCAGCAACAACTGAACCAGTAGTAGTCGTAGAACCAGAAGTAGTAGTTGAACCAGTGTCACCACCAGTTGAACCAGTGTCACCACCGTCAGTAGTACCTACATCGAGCTGAGCAGTAGCTGCAGCGATCTTAAATGCTTCACCACGAGTGATAGAGGCATTAGGACGGAAGTAAGTAGCATCACCGATAACTCCGATTTCATTCGCGCGGTTGATGTATGAAGTGAGATCACCGAGAGCGGCAATATCAGTATACCCAGCAGCAACGTCAGAACCAGTTTCACCGAGAGCCCCGAGAATAAGCTTAACCGCCTCAGCACGTGTAACGTTAGCGTTTGGACGGTATGTAGCGTTAGAAGTAGAAACAACACCTGCCTCAGCAAGAGCTTCTACATAACCACAAAGGTCTCCAAGAGTAGAGTTAACGTCAGAGTAGACGTCACCTGCACAACTTGTAGGAGTAAATTCACCAAGGTTTGCAACAACCTTAGCAAGCTCAGCACGAGTAATATTCGCACCAAGACGGTAACCAGCCTCAGTAGACTGAGTGCTGATAGTACCATTATCAGCAAGAGCCTCAGCGTAAGGAAGGAACTCAGAGGCAGCAGATACAAATGATGCACTTGTAGAAGCGGCAACGAGAGTTGCAATACTTACCGTAGAAGCGAGCTTCGTAAAGAAGTTAGCCATAGAAGTATATGGGTAAAAATATAAATGCGGATATCTCCGCGGTTTTGACAAATCCTGGTCAGGGAAATGTCGAGATTTGATTTCTCTGGTCAAGGAGAAATCACCAATCATCCGTGAGGATGGAAGGTTAAAGCTTTAACCTCAAGTTATGTACATAACGAGAGGATATGATCTCTGAAATAACAGGAATCAAATCCTCTCCTCATGCAGTGATACCAGAGTGACCAAAGCAAAGAGGAACAAAGAGGAACCTATGATGTTAAAGAACATCTACGGAACAGAAAGTCCCGCAAAATACGAGAGCATATTATGAAAATACTGCCATAAAGTCAAATCAAATACACGTGTCTTCACTTGTTATTCACGAGAAAAATAGATAGGCACAGATTATGGGAAAAAGGCAACATGTATTTTTTTCGTATCAGAAAGAGAAAACCCAGGAAAACCCAAAAAATAATTCCATTTTTTTATATTTTCACTACAATAGGCTCACTTTCTCATACGGAAAGCTGATTTCAGCACTTCGAAGAACAGAAAAACACAGATTTATCGCCATCTATATTCGCCGAATGTTCGAGGGTGCTTTTTACCCCTAAAACCGTCAACAATGACATATATTATCCTCTCCCTCCTTGCAGGAGGATGTGTAGGTGCTGGAAGCGCCTATATTTTCTTGGCATTACTCCAGAAAAAAGAAAAATCAAAGATCATCCAACAAGCCGAACAAGAAGCCAAGGAGATAAAATCCCGAGCTGAAACTATGGCAGAAAATGCAAAAAAAGAAATCGAAGAAGCTCGCAATGATCTCCGAGATCGAAAACAGAGTATCGTCGAATCTGAGAATCGTCTGACCGAAAAAGAATCCCGTCTGGATAAGCGATTCGAAGAGATCGATACAAAACGAACCGAGCTCATGGATAAAGAAAAGATGCTCGACGACAAGATCGACCGTGTCGAAGCAAAATCACGCTCTGTCGAAGAAAAACTCCAAGAAGTCGCGCACCTCTCGCAAGAAGAAGCAAAAAATCTCCTTCTTACCTACACCGAGGAACGCTATGAAAAAGATATCCTCTCCCTCATCGAAAAGAAAAAGAAAGACCTAAAACTTCGTGAAGCCGATGCAGCGCGAGAGATTCTTATCAAGGCGATCCAACAGTATTCTGGCGAAGTTACTGGCGAGACAACGCAAACCATGGTACAACTCGAGAGTGATGATCTCAAATGAAAACTGATCGGAAAAGAGGGGCGAAATATTATCGCCTTCGAAAAGGCAACGGGGGTATCTCTCATTATCGATGATGCCCCAGATACGGTATTTCTCTCGAGTTTTGATCTCTTTCGTCGCTATATCGCGAAAAAATCTCTCGAAGAACTCATCGAAGATAAACGTATCCAGCCCGCTCGTATCGAAGAAATCGTCGAAAAAAATCAAAAAGAAGCCGATAAGCTCATCACTGATCTCGGTCGTAAAACGATCGATGAGATGGGAATTATCGGAATCCCGAGCGAGATTGTGCCACTCATCGGAAAATTCCGATTCCGAACGAGTTATGGACAAAATATTCTCATGCACTCGAAAGAAGTAGCCTATATCGCCGAGTGAATCGCGAAAATGATCGGTGCTGATGCAAAACTCGCTCTGAAGGGAGGACTCCTTCATGATCTCGGGAAGGCGATGGATCACGATATCGAAGGAACACATCCAGAGATCGGTGGGCGTATTGCCCGAAAATATGGTCTCGATGAGAAAACTATTAACATCATCGAAGGACATCACGATGATGTTCCTCAGATATGTATCGAAACGAAGATTGTTCAGATTGCGGATGCTATCTCAGCCGTTCGTCCAGGAGCCCGACGGATGAATGTCGAAGATTATATCAAGCGTATCCAAGAAATGGAGAGTATCGCGATGAGCTTCCCAGGCGTGAGTAAGGCCTACGCCCTCTCAGCAGGAAGAGAAGTTCGAGTATTCGTGGATGCTGACATGGTCTCGGATCTTGATTCAGAGAAAAAAGCACAAGAAATCGCTGCGCAGATCGAAGCGAACTGTAACTATCCGGGTGAGGTAAAAATTATTCTCTTCCGTGAAAAACGGGTCGTAGAATACGCGAAATAATCTATTCGCTTCTTCGTTTATTCATAATTCTCTTTCATGTATCCTGTCATCGAGATCGTTGGTATAAAAATATTTACCTTTGGTATTATCCTAGCTATCAGTTGGTTGATATTTATCATACTACTCCATCAGTTTTCATGGCGAGAATGACTCACGAAATCGATATTTGCCTCCATTGTTCCACTCACTATTTCTATATTTTTCTTCGCTCGACTCTGGCATATCGGAGCCGAATGGGTTACGGAAAAGTTCATTCTTGTGGACCTGAGTACGGGACAAATCGGAAAGTTTCTTCATGGATTTTTTGTTCCCCAGAATTATAATTTCTCACTCTTCGGTGCCATATTCGGATTTACATTATTTTTCCTGATAAAAACACGCCACAAAGCCGAAAAAAAGAATCGAGGAAAGTACTTCGATGCGATTGTTCCAGCATTTCTCTATGCAGCTATTATTGGGTATTTTGGAGCACTTCTCGGAGGACAAGCCTATGG
>CAZDFE010000009.1:11411-13052 GCA_964504755.1 uncultured Candidatus Peribacteria bacterium | reverse complement strand
GCCGAAGAAATACTCGAAAAGGAACTTTCTCTCCATTTTTCTGTCGATTCTATTGCTTCAGGAAATAACGAGATAAAAGTCCGCATCGATGATGCTGAAAAAGGGATTGTTCGTATGATTGCCTGTAGTTTTCGTCATCATCATGATGATGTGAAATATGGCAGAATCTATGTCGAATTAACCGCAACAGAGCTTTCGAAAAAGCCAAGATTTCATCTCGTCTGACAATTCTCGATCACGGATCGAAAAAAAATCTGTGAAAAACTCTTGAAAGATGTTATCCGAGCACTGATGATCGTATAGTATCTCTTCATTTAAGAGGAAAAAAATAAAAAGTACAGCAATACTCTGCATGTACTTTTTTCCTTTTAGGAAAATCATAGATTTCTCTATCTTCTCTGTTTTTTTTATGATTGCTAACTTTCATTTCTTTCTCTCTTAAATCTGCTTATACTTTATGCTGATAAGAGAGTAGAATCACTCATGACAATAGAAAATGCAAGCAAATGAACCAAAATGGTAGAAAAATAGGAAGATGCCCGATAGAAATACTCAAAAAATTTCTTAATATTTCTTTATGAACCAAATCATACGCACGATCATGAAAAGCATCGGATATATATTGCTCCTTGTATTGCTCTATATTTTGATCTCCATTGGAATATCCTATATCGGGAAACAAGAGAATGAACGTGCATGATTTTCGGAAGGTTCTCTTTTTGAAACCGTGTTTGAGAAACAGCTTGCGTATCGATTTACTCCTTCGATCTCGCCGTCAATACGGTGAAATGCGCTCCTGATACATGGATTTGCAGCCTGGTGAGAAACGTGGGTGGATCAAGAAAAGCTCCTTTCGGAAAAAGGTTTTCATGTCTACAGTCTCGATCTCCCGCCATTCGGCTTTAGTGATAGATATGACCTGGATTATTATAGTAGAGAACGACAAGCTGATCTTATAAACGAATTTATAAGAAAAAAGAGATTAGAGAAGGTCTTGCTGGTAGCACATTCATATGGCTGAAAAGCCGCGATGGAAGCGTATATGAAAAACCCTTCTGTATTTTCATGAATGGTGCTGCTCGATGTGGCACTCTGATTCCCAAAAGAGGAAAAAAATAATGCTTCTCCTAAAGAAGCAGAGAGTATATGGAAACAATATGCTTTTCGATCTATCTCACGTTTTGCAGTCACCAATACATTTCTCGGAACAAAAGCACTGCAATCATTTCTCTTCGAGAAATCGAGTCTTTCTGAAGAACGTCTCAAAATATACAAGAAACCGTTCCAAGTACGTGGTAAGGGGGATATGTTGGGTGACTGGATATACTATACATCACTCCATCCGGATTCTTGACTGAGTAATGAGAAATCTTCTTACTCTCGCGTTTTTCCACCAACACTTATACTTTGGGGAAAAGAAGACACTATCACTCCTCTTGTACAAGGCGAGACCCTCCATACGATGATGTCAGGATCTGAACTGGTCGTGATCCCGAATGTGAATCATATTCCACAGATAGAGGCTCCAGAAGTAGTGCGAACTACTCTATCTACTTTTATTGCAAAATACTTCAACTAATGATACCATACATTCTACTTTTTATAACCAAATTATTATGTGAAAAATTGTAGAAGAAGTTA
>CAZDFE010000009.1:7002-11401 GCA_964504755.1 uncultured Candidatus Peribacteria bacterium | reverse complement strand
ACTCAACTCTATCCGGTAGAAGTATCGGATATATTCATACCTCATAGCGAAGAGGAGATATGTGACTTTCTCAAAAAAACGAAATGAAAAGTATCAATTGGTGGAGGAAGATACAGCATGTGATGACAAACGGCGCTCACGTGAGGTGTGCAAATCGATATGAGAGAGATGAATGCAATCATCCACTTTTCAAAAGAAGAAAAAACGATCACGGTACAAGGAGGTATACGATGGCGAGATATACAGGACTATATTGATCCGTACGATCTCTCGATTATGACGATGCAGACCTATTCGAACTTTACGGTCGGATGAGCCCTCAGCGTGAACTGTCATGGGCGTTATATCGGCTATTGACCGATAATACTCTCTGTACTTTCTATGAAAGTCGCATTGGCAAATGGTGATATACGAGTTGTTTCTCCAGGGGAAAATAGTGATATATTTTTTGCAACTATAGGAGGATACGGGGGAGTGAGTATTATACTGGAAGCGACTCTTCGGCTGAAAGATAATATCCCACTCGCTCGAAGTTTTGATGATATGGGTATAGAAAACTATCCTGAATTCTTCAAGGAGAAAATCAGAGATAATACGGATGTGGTATTTCATAATGGGGATATATATCCTCCTCACTATAGCAAGGTACGAGCGACATCATGGACTAAAACCGAACGTTCTCCAACTCCAAAAGAAAGACTTATCCCACGAAATGGATCGTATAGGCTTCATCGGTATGTCTATGCGATTATTCGGTTGTGAAATATCGGGAAATGGTTTCGGGAACATATCGTTGATCCTCTTCTCTATCGATCAAAACCAGTACATAAGAGAAATTATGAAGCCAGTTACGATGTTGCTGAACTCGAGCCAAAATCCCGGGATAAGAATAGTTATGTCCTCGAGGAGTATTTCTGTCCGGTAGGAAAATTTCATGAATTTGTCCCAAAAATGCGAGAAATATTCGAGCGCCATGGTGTGAATGTGATCAATATATCGATCCGTCATGCACTTCCAGATTCTGGTTCTTTGCTCGCGTGGGCGCAGGAAGAGGTATTTGCATTTGTCGTATACTATAACCAAGAAACATCGGATGCTCGTAGAAAAGAAGTAGCCGTATGGACTCGTGAACTGATCGATGCGGTGATTCAAGTCGGATGAAGGTACTATCTTCCGTATCAACTTCATGGAACACTCGATCAGATCAAAAAAGCATATCCTCGATGGGATGAGTATGCGCTCACAAAGAAAAAATACGATCCTGATGAAAAATTCTCGAATATGCTTCTTGAAAAGTATTATTTTGGAACAGAAAAAGAAGCATCCACACTTCCTTCATCATTTCGGACGATGTATGCTACCGAGAAATGGAGAGATAAGTTCTATATATTTCTCCAGAATATTTTTCATATTGCACCTACCTATGCCTTTCATAAGAGTATATGGGAGAGTTCAGAAACGTATCAAACGGACAAAGAAATATATGAAGATATTCAAAAAAATCTACCAGCCATAAAGCCATTTCTTGCTGATCTTCGCTATGGGATACCAGCACTTACATTCCAGAAAAAAGAGATAGCACAACAGACACAAGAACTTCTCTGAGAATGAGTCAACATCGATGGATATATCGAGATCGGTGGAGCTGGAAGATATATCCAGCCACTCGGTAAGGTTTGTACCCTGAAGGGGCCTATCTATCTCATATCCGATGAGCCTATTGATATGAGTCCAGTGAGGATTCTCGAACGTGGACAAATAGCAAAATATAATACCACAAAACTCACTTATAAGGCAGAAAATCTCGATCATATACCCCAAGAATCGATCGATCTCATAACTATCTTTATCGGACTGCATCACTCACCAAAAGAAGATTTAGATACATTTTTTTCATCATGTGTCGGGAAGCTCAGACAATGAGGTGCTATGATCATTCGTGATCATAATGTATGTGATTCCTTCATGCACACATTTGTCGCGATGGCTCATGAAATATATAATGCTGGAACTGGTGCATCGTGGGAACTCAATGAGAAAGAATTACGAAATTTCCAAAGTATCGAAGCGTGGAAGGTATTTTTCGAGAAACACAGACTCACCGTATCTGAGAAGATGATCCTTCAGAAAAATGATCCTACCGATAATACCCTTATGCTCCTTCGAAAACTATGATAACAATACTCAAAAAAATATTCAAGTGGATCCTGTGACCTATTCTGCTACTCATCATATGGGTAGTGGGAATACTCATTTTTTCCTACTCTGAATATAGAGTAGGATATGCAGGACTGGGTGCAGAAGAAAAAATACAATTCCAAAAGATCATTCAAGAGAATCCTATCATCATTTCGGATAGTGGATCGATCCGAAGAACGGGGAATACATTTATGAGCATACCAGAATGGTATATTGTTTCGATTTCTGACGACTATACCAAGTGGCTCGAAGCATGAAATAATCCGAGTGATTTCCCATATTGGACATACCTTGCTGATTATTGGAAAATGTATGGCAGGCTCACGGCTGTCATGGATGGAGTTATTCCGAGGGATTATGAGTATCACACGATGGTGCAAGTTATCTGAGTGAGTACCACATTTGAATTCTGACTGAAATCTCTCTACGAGTGGACCATCGGAAGGCTCTTCAGTCTCACATCGTATAATTCAGAAATAGATAGATTCTATAGTGAGAGTTCTCGAAGGTATGTGAATTTTATACTCCTGAGGCCCTGGTACGAGTTTGATTATCGTTCAGAACTTTCTTCTTTTCCCAGCATATGAAGTGATACTTTCTTGAAGACCATACGTAATATTGAAAGAAAAATGATATATGGATTTGAGTTTTTTATGAAAAAACACTATGCAAAAGTAATACAGGATGCTACTCATGAAAACTTTGCGATTCCTGATATATACACCGCTGTGGAAGGAAGTTTTTCTGGAATGGATGTTCATGATTTTTCTGGAGTTGTTCGGCACGATGAAAGAACCCTCATAATCCCTCGATACTACCCATTTACGGAACTATTCCCAAAAGTTATAGAGAAGTATCCGAAAATAGATTCTGTCGCAGGAAATCGATACGTCGTGATGGAATTCATAGGAGGTAGTGGCTGAACATATCTCCAAAATACTATCATACAAATACCCATTCCTATAGATCCAAATCTTTCTCGCACATTCCATATTGTAGAAGTTTCTCAGATGTCATCTATACTCACTAATCCTCAAAATCTTCCCGTGCATATATATGATTTTTAGGAAAAAGGAATCGAGAGGTCTCGGTATGGTCTAGTGGAGTGTATTCATAAATAACAGAATAACACTTTCGTTTCTTCGCAACTGAATCTGAATATCAAGCTACGGTTTGACCAATCAAAGGTACTCGGAAAAGAGGTAGTAGGCGAACCTAAAAAAAGCTCTCCAGAGCCAAAATATGGTACTGAAGAGTCTTCTATGAGTTCAAATGGTGCAACCTTTTCCAAAGGTTATTTCATATTACCACTCCATTATAAGGTACGCAAGGTGCATATTGGTAATAGATGGAAGACACAATTTGTGACGATGCATAGAGAGGAAGTAAAAAGACTCGAAGAATATCAAAAAGAACTACAAGTCCAGAAATCCAGTAGCCCAGTTTCAGAGTTCCTTGAAGGTATATCAAAAGAGACTATTCTCGTATAGAGAGGGACAGGGTTATTTTCCATCCTCTCTTTATATGGTAATCTTTCTTATGTATGAATGATAAAGATGTGGATAAAAATATTGTTGGCAGAACTCTCTATGAGCTTGTAAATATTTTGAGAGAGATAGAACGTGATTCAAAAAATAAGGGAAAACGCTAAATCCTGATTTGCTATTTTGCTAATTATCTATAATATACACTGTATTACTTTCTGCTTCAGATATAAGAAAAGTGATACTATATGCTAATTATCGATGATATGTCTTCGCAAATCACATATGATAAGCTCAGGCTCGTAAAACCAGACTTTGACTCTCCACTTATCGAGCAGATTATTCATCTCGAAAAACTGCGAAGTAAGCATATATCAGGAAGTAGTCATCCGAAGATTTTCTTCCAGCTTAAAAATATTTTCCACACGATGGAAAGTATCGGATCAGCTCGTATCGAAGGAAATAGAACGACCATAGCTGCCTATATCGAATCAAAGATCACTCCACCAGAGAGTCCATCCGAAGATATTCAGGAGATTGCCAATATCGAAAAGGCTCTCGGGTTTATCGAATCCAATATAGAAACATATCCTCTCGGAAGGATGTTTATCAGCGAGATACACAAGCTCGTAGTAGCAGGACTCTCGAAAGAGTGAAGTAGTACGCCTGGAGATTATCGATCAGGGAATGTTATCATCACAGGATCAGGACATACC
>CAZDFE010000009.1:0-6992 GCA_964504755.1 uncultured Candidatus Peribacteria bacterium | reverse complement strand
AGTACCTTCTCTCATGAATGAGTTATTTGAATTTACAGAAAAAAATGATAGTGAAAAGTACGACCTACTCAAGATAGCTATCAGCCATCATCGATTCGCATGGGTGCATCCGTTCGATAACGGAAATGGTCGTACTGTCCGTATGTTCACCTATGCGATGCTCATGAAATATGGGTTCAATGTCCACATATGACAGAGGCTCATAAATCCTACAGCAGTATTTTGTAACGATAGAGACCGATATTATGAAGCACTCTCGGATGCCGATAGCTGAACTGATGATGGTATCCTCGCATGGTGCGAATACGTCCTTTCAGGTCTTTCAGAAGAGATAGAAAAGCTCGATAAACTCCTCGACTATGGATTTCTCCGAGACAAGATCCTCCTTCCTGCCATAGCAAACGCTCATGAGTATAAGCAGATATCGGACAAGGAGAGACTCATACTCGATCTCGTAGCCAAGAAGATGGTGATAGAAGCCAAGGATGTAAAGACACTATTTCCTGATCTCCATGAGACGAATATATCTCGGTATATCCGAGATCTCAGAGAGAAGAAACTCCTCATCCCAGAAGGTGGAGATACAAGTAGAAAGTATCTCATAGGATTCTGAAACAGTGCTCTTCTCAGGGGAATCATACATGTACTCCGAAAGGAAGGGTTTATTATACTGGAAGATGAATAAAAAAATTCTTATCAATTAACTAAAAATATTATGGACACTCAGCAACTTCAGCTTTTTCAAACATTTGAAGACATACGACAAGAAAAGGATGGTATGGAATTTTGGTATGCTAGAGATCTACAAAAAGTACTTTGATATTCTGAGTGGAGAAACTTTGAAAAGGTCATAAGTAAAGCAAAGGAATCTATAGAAACCCAATCAGGAACAATAGATCTCCATTTTGTTGAGGTCAACAAAATGGCAGATTTAGGTGCTGGAACCCAACGTGAAATACAAGATATAGTACTAACCAGATATGCCTGTTATCTCATAGCAATAAATGGTGCAACGAGTAAACCAGAGATAGCATTTGCACAAAAATACTTTGTGACAAAAGCGAGAAGTTATGAAGTGTTAGAACAAAAAATGGAAGAAATGGAACGTCTATCTGAACGAGAAAAGCAGAGTTTTGTAGAAAAGGAGTTTGGTCGTATAGCTATAGCACGATGAGTAGATTCCCGAGGAATTGCAAAAATAAAAAGTGTCTGAGATAAAATCCTATTCGGCGGAAATAATACTCAGGAAATGAAAGATAAGTATGGCGTAACAGATCCCAAAAAGCCACTCGCTGATTTTCTACCTGCAGTACTGATCAATGCAAAATGACTTGCTATGTGAATTACAAATATCAATGCTGAGAAAAATAACTTGGAATGAGAGTCACCTATAGGAAAAGAACATATGCAAAATAATGATGCTGTAAGAAAGCTTCTTAAGGAGAGGTGAATAATACCAGAAAATCTTCCTCCAGCCGAAGATATAAAAGAGATACAAAAGCGACATACTCAGGAAAGAAAAGCCCTCGAGAAATGAACAAAGAAAAAACTTAAATAATACCCCTAAGATTTATAACTTATAAAATGGATCAAAAGATACAAACAAGATCGGTTTCTGCTAATGCAATGATTGTCAGCGACATTCTCCTACGAGAAACAACCATGACAAGACTTGTATTTAGACCATTGATTGTACAGAATCAGAACAATCCAGATGCGAATGTTAGAGGAATTTTTATGTTTCAAAAAAAATGAAAGAATGATTCGTGGGAGGATTCAAAAGATATACCATTAAGTTCACTGAGGAAATGAGAAGGCGTATCAATCGAATTACATTCTGAAGAAATTCTTTTACTCCTAGAAAATGTCGATAATTTAAAGCAGCTTTATGCACAGTATTGAATCCAAAGAGGAGTTTCAAATTTTCATATTACGGACAGAAACATTACTGAAGTTTTAGAGAAGCTTTCATCATTTGAAAATAAATGAATAATGCTGGATGCTCTATCAAAACTGGATCCTGATCAACTTGAGAATATAGAAAGCCTTGTAAGCATAAATCGCTTTAAGAGAGCCAATGAGGAAATGAGTAGTAATATAAATAATGGTAATGAAAAATGATTTTGGCAACCATTATTCAAGAGAGAGGCATGGATACTCTCTCAGATCTTTTCAGCACCTTTTGTTTTCGTAGACGATGAGTTTTATGTATGATGAAAAAGATGAAGTAATCAGGGTTGAGTTTATACGGATTACTTGTTTCAAAATTCGATAACTCGGAATATAGCTTTTATAGAAGTAAAGACACCTATATCTGAGCTTATATGAAAAACAAAATATAGATGAAAGCATGATACTGATCATAATACAGTATATCCCATATCAGATGAATTAAGCGGTGCAGTAAATCAACTACTGAATCAGAAGAAAACATTTCTTCAAAAACAAGATTCGATTGAAGAAGGTGATAAATTTACATACAATACTCGTTGTATTTTAATCTCCTGAAATACCGAAACACTATCAGAATGACAACTAAAATCATTTGAACTATATAGGAGTAGTCTAAAAGATATTGAAATAATTACCTACAATGAGTTACTTAAAAAGATAGAAAATCTTCTTGGTTTATTTTCTGGAAATAATGTACCACCAGAAGTTGAAGTATCTATCGAAGACATACCATTTTAATATCAATACCCTATGCCCACTCTCCACTGGATCTGAAAAGATAAGGTCGTCAATCATCATCTCGAAGTCCCATATCGCATACTGCAAAAGCAGTATACTTTCGGTGATGTCGAGAAGTCTGAGAACAAGATCATTCATGGGGACAATCTCGATGCTCTCAAGTCTCTCCTCCCAGAATACGAAGGCAAAGTAAAGTGCATCTATATCGATCCACCATATAATACAGGGAGTGAATGATGGGTATACAATGATAATGTCTCTGATCCTAAGCTCAAGAAGTGGCTTCATCAAGTAGTCTGAAAAGAATGAGAAGATCTGACGCGTCACGATAAGTGGCTCTGTATGATGTATCCGAGACTCAAACTCCTCCACAAACTCCTCACAGACGATGGGGCAATATTTATATCCATTGATGATAATGAACAGGCAAGTCTGAAACTTATTATGGATGAGATATTTTGAGGAAGTAATTTCGTAACAAACTTCATTTGGGAAAAGCGAACAACCAGAGAAAACAGAAGAGTTTTTTCAATCAGCCATGATTATATTGCATGTTACGCAAAGATAAAAAATAAGTTTGAGGAAGTAAGAAATGAACTGACAATAACAGAAACAGTTAAGGCTAGGTATAAAAATCCTGATAATGATAATAGGTGACCGTGGCAATCAGTATCTATGAATGCTCAAGGTTGACATTGAACCGACACACAATTTTATGAAATAACATTACCGAATTGAAAACAACTTTCTCCACCGAGTTGAAGATGTTGGATAGTGACACACCCAAGATTTCAAGAACTTGTGAATGATAATAGAATCTGGTTTGGAAAAGATGGTAGCAATGTACCAAGATTAAAAAAGTTTTTATCAGAAAATGAGCGCTGATTAACTCCGCATACCTTATGGACAGCAGACGAAGTCTGAACCAATGATAATGCTGCTAAAACTCTTAAAAATATTTTTGAGTGAGAGTCCACCTTTGAAACACCGAAGCCTCATAATCTAGTAGAAAGGATTATAGAGATTGCAACTAATCCTTGAGATCTTATCCTCGATTCTTTTGCATGATCAGGAACTACAGCACATGCAGTACTGAATCTGAATGCCCGAAATCTAGAAGAGGAAAAGAGAAAATTCATCCTCATAGAGACAGAGGAATACGCAGAGACTATCACAGCAGAGCGAGTGAAGCGAGTGATCAATTGATATGGAAAAACCGAGTGAACAGGTGGTGATTTTGAGTATCTCACACTTGGTACTTCACTCATGACAGATGATGGACTTCTCTCTTCTGAGGCAACTACTCTTGATATACGATCTTATATCTGCTACACCGAGACAGGCAGTCACTTGCTCGATGTTCCACTCGTAGATCATCCATATTGGCTTGCTCGCAGTGAAGATAGAGATCATTATTTCTACTTCGAGCGGGAGAGTATAACGATACTCGATAGACAATTTCTCTCGACCATAGTAGAATCTCAACCATACTACACAATATGGGCGGATCAGTGCCATCTATCCGCTTCATTTATGAAGAAGGAAGGTATCACTTTCCGAAAGATTCCTCGTGATATTCGCAATATTTAATCTCAAAATATGGAACTCAAAAATTATCAAAAACAGGTCATATCAGAACTCGAAGAATTTCTCTCCGTACTTGGTGCTATGGAGAATCCAGCGAGTGCATTTAGCGAATACTGGAAATGACGAAAAGTAGCACGTCCAGATACCTACAATGATCGTGTACCATGAATACCGTATGCTTCACTCAAGGTACCAACTGGTGGAGGAAAGACGCTTCTGGCAGTTCACTCTATCGGGAAACTCGTAGAGCGGATACCTGTATGAAGTCCTCGTGTTGTCCTCTGGTTTGTGCCTTGGGATACTATACTGACACAAACTTTGAAGGCATTTCGAGATATAGATCATCCATATAGACGCAGACTCGATGAGATGTTCAATGGTCGAGTCAGTATCCACGACAAAGAATCTGTACTTTCTGGTGCAGGATTTCATGCTTCAAGCGTACTCGAAGAGACTTCCGTGATAGTACTCTCTATGCAGTCATTCCGCTCGAAGAATAAAGAATGAAGAAAAGCATACGAAGAGAATGGAAACCTTCAATCCTTCTCAGGGAAATATGAGAGCTGAGTGAGTATCGAATGAGCTGAAGAACTCTCACTGATAAAAGTACTTCATAATCTGAACCCCATAGTTGTAGTCGATGAGAGTCACCGAGCTGAGTCAGATCTTTCACGTGAGATGCTTATCAACCTGAATCCTCGCTTTGTGCTTGGACTTACTGCCACGCCTCAGAAAGATGCGAATATCATATCATTTGTCGATGCGATAGCACTCAAAAAAGAACAGATGGTAAAGCTTCCAGTTGTTGCCTACAATCTCCCGAGTCGTGAGAGTGTCATAGAAAAAGCGATACACCTTCGAGATAGCTTAGAGAAGCGAGCAATAGAACTTGAATGAACTACAGGAAAATATATCAGACCAATAGTACTCTTCCAGGCAGAGTCTCGCACGAAAGATGATGCGGTGAACTATGACAGAATCAAAGAGAAATTGATACAAGCAGGTATCCCATCAGAGCAAATAGCAATCAAGGTAGCAGATAAAGATGAAATTAAAAATCATAATCTCCTCTCGAAAGATTGTCCTATCAGATTTATCATCACGGTCGATGCTCTTAAAGAATGATGGGATTGTTCCTTTGCATACATACTTGCTTCACTTGCGAATCGTACCAGTGTGGTAAATGTCACTCAAATTCTTGGTCGAGTGTTGAGACAACCCTATGCACGTACAACTCCAGATGCGAGACTCAATCTTTCTTATGTGCTTTCATCTTCTGCTGATTTCCATAGCACGATTGATGAGATTATCCGAGGTCTCAATACGATCTGATTCTGAAAAGAAGATATTGCCTTTGAGAATCTCGATACTCCACATGAGAGTATCACACCAGAAATGCAAAAGATGGCGATGGAATTTGGTCAACCACTTCCTACTCCTGTCGGTCCACACGAGAACGATAGTCCGGAGGATTTTGATATTGGAAGTATCAATATTTTAGGAGGAAGTATGGATAGTACTGTCGAGAAAATGCTGGAACATGCAGAGACTCAGAATGACAATTTTATGAATGATATTCTCTCATATGGTGATTCTCAGATTTCGCGAGAACTCCGAGAGAAAACAAATGTGTATCCAATAAAGTCTTCATTTTCTGAAAAGATAAAAGAACTCAAACTTCCTCAATTTTTCTTTCATGGTAGTAGCCAACTATCGATTATAAAAGATTTCTATCCGCTCGAAAAGGAAGAGTTATCAGATGGTTTCAGTCTCAAAACCGCAGATGCAAATATCACCCTCGAATGATGAGATACAGAAATGTACAAGATAGATCTCTCTTCTGAAACGGGATATATCGAATCAGGAAAAATTAGTCAAGACGCACAAAAACTTCTTCTAGATTATATCGATTCTCTTGCATCGGAACATCAACTTCGGGCAGTTGCAGATATTATCAGAAAGGAAGTTGGTCGATGGGATATATTATCAGATGATGAACTCACTGAATATATCGAAAGAGTTCTCGGGCAAGCAAAAGAAACTACTATCGAGTACATAAAGAAGACTCCGTATAGTGCGGCTGCTCAGATACGCAAGAAACTTGAGATCCTGGTCGATACACATAGACAGATGAAGTTCGATGAACTACGAAATAAAGAAAAGATTCAACTTTCAGATTCTTGGGAGTTCAAGAATGAAATTATACTTCCTATGGTTTCATCGAGTATAGAAAAATCTCTCTACGAGAAAGAGTGAGATATTAATGGCTATGAGCGAACGGTTATCGAGCAGATTGCAGGACTATCGAATGTGGAGTTCTGGCATAGGAACGATGGAAGAAGTGGGTTCTATATCAATGGATGGATAAATCATTATCCCGATTTTATAGTAGTCACAAAGAGTGGAAAGATACTTGCTGTCGAGACGAAGTGAGGTGACAGAGATAATAGTGACTCGAAGGATAAGCTCAAGCTTGGGAAAATTTGGCAGAATCTTTCTTGAGGGAGATGTAAATACTTTATGGTATTTCAAGAGAATCCTATCCCAGAGTCACATATTCTCGCTGATGTAGTGGAGATAATCAAAGACTTATAATCTATGCTATCGTAAGCATTTTTTGAATCGCTCTTGTCGCATCGCTCTTTGTAAGAGATAGGAGACGATTGTAGAGCTTTGCACGAGTCTGCTCGTCAGGATACTTGATCTCGATGAGT
>CAZDFE010000008.1:0-13326 GCA_964504755.1 uncultured Candidatus Peribacteria bacterium | reverse complement strand
AGATAGGAGCGTGTATCGGTATCATAGTTGCTATCGTATGAATCCTCAAACACACCGAAAAACATCATCCATAATCCACAGTCGTGGATTATTTTTGTTATATAGTTTCAGCTTGATCTTGGGCGATATTTTCTGAAGTATCGAACATACACTCGGAATACTCCTCTTCGTTCTCATTTCCCTCGGAAGTGCTCTCTATCGCCCCTTACGATGGATGGGGATAATCGCTACTGTATTCGGGATTGGTGGTTATATTCTGGGGAATTCTGCCTACCAAGCAGGCATAAAAGCATACCAACAGCTCGAACAATCTACCAATGGATTCTCTGGAAAATACACTATTACAGGAATCATCGAAAAACAAGTGTATCAAAAAGATCATACTCGTATACTTCGCCTCTCTATCGACAATATCGACAAGGGATCGACATATTTTTTTCCTCATTCCAATAAGAAAACCTCACTATTTGTCGAAGTTCCGAAAAATCTCACCCTGCGTCCTCACGAGTCGATACAACTCACAGGAACGATCCGAAACAATATCTCATTTCCACTGCAAGGGTACGATCGATATGCATTTTTTCATGGAGGATACGGGTATATCTATGCCCCCACTTTTTCTCGTATCACTCAGTATAAACCCGGAATCATCGAAAATATGAGAGTCTACTGGAGTCAGATATTCCTCACAGGTTTCCCACGAGAGGTAGCATGAATCCTCATCGGGATGACCGTCGGATCTGATACCTATCTTTCGCGGGAAGTGTCATCGAACTTTACCCTAAGTGGAATAACTCACATTCTCGTGGTAAGTGGTGCCAATATTGCATTTCTTATCGTATTCCTGAGCTTCTCTCTTCGCTATATCCCCTATCTCGGAAGAAAAGGAAATATTCTTATTATTGGAGGTTCTATTCTTTTTTATGCCACACTCGTGTGATGGGATATTGCCGTCAGTCGGGCGGTAATAATGGGAATACTGAGTTACCTCTTCGCAGAATTCGGAAGTAGAGGATCGAGTATTGCGATATTTGCACTCGCACTCGGGATTCTCACCATTATATCGCCACTTTCGCCCGTATATGACATAGCATTCTGACTGTCATTTGGAGCCACCTTCGGTATCCTCTGTATCAGCGACCTGATTCGACGGCACTTCGAAACAACGAAAATAACATTTCTTCCGGTAACAACGATCAGTATTTCTCTGGGAGCATTTTTCGGAAGTCTTCCGGTACTGATCGAAGGATTCGGAACGATTCCTGCAAGTTCTATTCTCATCAACATCCTCATCGCAGGAATCGTCGGATGGATCCTTACGGGTTCGATTTTATGGAGTATGTTACAGTATATTTCCTCGTATCTTGGATATCTCTTTGGATGGTTGATCTATATACCGACCTGGGGAATGATTCGTATGAGTGAATTTTTCGCACTTGGATATCAACTCCCCTTCATAGAACCCTGGCGCTCTCGTATCGTTCTTATTCTCTGGGCTATATATGTATATATTCTCTTTTCTCGATATATCTTCGTATCTACACCCCGAATAGCGTCTTCACATCGATATCCTGACTCGAACGAAGATCCCCATCCGCCTGTTCCATCCAATGGGTAATAATTTTTTCGAATTCAGAGACAATAAACACACTATAGGATCGAGCCAGCGACTCATTGATTTCTATATTTCTCGTTGTAAGAAAAAATTGGAAAAAACGCATCAATGCTTCTGTAAAAATCTTACGATCGTCAGATTCCAATAGTATTAAGAGCTTCTGACCGAGCACAACCGAATTTGATTCTTGAACCAAAAATTGCGATGAGAAACTCATCCAAAAACTAATCCAACCACGGATCGACTCATGGAGGGTTTTTTCTTCGAAAATCTGGAGCGTCTGGTAACGGTAAAGCGAAGTCATTCGGACGATCTCATCTCGTTTCCCGATTTGATCGAGAATATAGAGTGTTGCCTCTGGATATATGAGTGCTACGAGCGCGAGAATAGGGCGAGAAGGAAATGATTTTTCGAGCAACTGATTCACTAAAGGAATGAGTTCTTCATAGAACGGATTCTGGATAAACTTCGACAAAATCGTGAATAATTCATCATTATCCACTTTTGCTTTTTTTTCATCCTTTTGCGTTTTTTGGAGTTGGGATTGTGCTTTTTTCGAAGATTCTTTTTGCTTCTCACTTTTTTCACTTGGTGCTTCCTGACTCCCAGAAAGACCAGATGATTCGAGGTCAAAATTCTCAGATTCCATGGGAAATTATGGTAGAGGATAAGCTTCACAGAGGGTTCGTACTTCCTGTCGAAGTGTCGAAAGAAGTGTCGAATCAGTATGATGTTTCAGGGCCTGGACAATAATTTTCGCCACTTGTCTGACAGCGTCGATATTCATCCCACGAGTGGTAATAGCAGGGGTTCCGAGACGAATTCCTGATGGATCGAGTGGTTTTCTCGGATCGAATGGAATCATATTTTTATTACATGAGATTCCTACACTATCCAGAGCCATCTCAGCCTCTTTCCCCGATATGCCAAGTGAACCAAATACATCGAGTACAATGATATGATTTTCTGTTCCTCCTGAAATCACTCGAATCTGCTCTTGCATAAATATGTCAGACATGGCGATAGCATTGTCGATAACTTGGCGAGCATACGTATGAAATTCTGGCTGTAATGCTTCTCAAAAGGCCACTGCTTTGGCGAGCGTAATATGATCATGTGGACCACCCTGGACTCCAGGAAATACAGCTCGAGCAATATCTGGGCCGTATTTTTCTTTGGCCATAATAATCGCTCCTCGTGGACCTCTGAGGGTTTTATGAGTGGTGGTAGTTACTACATCACAGTACGAAACTGGATTTTCGAGTACTTTTCCAGCAACGAGTCCAGCAATATGAGCAATATCTGCCATAAGAAGAGCACCTACTTCATCAGCAATCTCACGAAAACATTTCCAATCCAGTGAGCGAGAATAGGCTGAAAATCAAGCAAGAATCAACTTCGGGCGATGTTCTCGAGCAAGTCTTGCTACTTCCTCCATATCGATACGTTCTGTGATTCTATCGACAAAATAAGGAACAATCGTATAGGTTTTCCCTGAAAAATTCAATGGATGACCATGAGTCAAATGCCCTCCTTGATCCAAACTCATTCCGAGGATCGTATCCCCTGGATTTAGTAGACCGAGAAATACCGCAAGATTCGCAGGGGAACCAGAAAGTGGTTGTATATTTACGTATTCAGCACCAAATAGAGCTTTCGCACGTTCGATAGCAATATTCTCTATTTTATCAACAAATTCTTGACCCGCATAGTAGCGTTTTCCTGGATATCCCTCAGAATATTTATTCGTAAAAATAGAACCATTCGCTTCTAATACTGCCTGAGATACATAATTCTCACTCGCGATCAGTTCGAGTTCATATTTCTGTCGTTCTTGTTCTCCGATAAGATAACTATACGCTTCGGGGTCTTGTTTCTGTATATATGACATAAGCAAAAAAATGAGAAATAAAAGAAAAAATATTTTTTCCTCTAGTCGAGTCTTGGATTAGGATTTTCTCGATAAAACATATTATTTTTTTGAATAAAGAGATATAACGGCTGGTATATTTCCTTGTTTCTGAACTAATGATTGTATTATTTTTTTTGCATCTTCGAGTTGTTGGTCATTTTTTTTCTGATAATCTTCATCCGTAAGTGTACTGGTTATATCAGGAGTAATACCAGCTCCATCAATACCCCGATCTTTTGGAGTATACCATTTTCCGATAGTAATTTTTATAATACTATTATCTTCGAGAAAAAATGGTGTTTGTACTGAACCCTTTCCGTATGTTTTTGTTCCTATAATGATCGCTCGACCATGGTCCTGAAGTGCTCCTGCCACGATCTCAGTAGCTGATGCTGAAAGTTCATTCACCAGCATAACAATGGGTACTCGAGTATGAGGAATTTCCATCGTTCGCGTATAAAATGTATGATCGAGTCGAGTATTATTTTCACGAGTGGTTACTGCTTTTGAATTTTCTGGGAGAAAAAATCCAAGCAGATCGACAGCCGTGTCGAGAAATCCACCACCATTATTTCGAAAATCAAGAATAATACCCGATACGCCCGATTGTGTCAGATTTTGTATAGATTTCTGGAATTCATCGGTGGTATGATCTCCGAAAAAAGCAACTTCGAGATATCCAATTCCACCAGTAAGTACTTTTTCTTGTGTCGAAGGGATAATAATTGTATCACGCGTAACGGTAATATTTTTTTTCACATTCGAAGGTGGACGAATATATTCGATCACAACTTCAGAGCCCTTTGGTCCTCGAATCTTTTTTACCGCATCTTCTACATCAACTCCTTCCATAGACACTCCCCCAACCCGAGTGAATATATCACCATCTTGAATTCCAGCTTTTTGTGCGGGCGATGTGGGAAATACTTTCTTTACCCGAATTCATTGTATATCATTATCAATGACAGCTCCAATTCACTGAAAATCTCCACTCAGAAGATTCGTAAATTCTTCTGCCTCTTTCGGTGGAAAATAAGAACTATGCTTATCTCAAAGCGATCGAACCATGGATTCGATCATTCCATTCTCGATTTCTTCTTTTGATTTCTCGGAAAAATGATAATACTGTGTTTCGATGATTTTTTTTGCTTCCTTAATTTTCGAAGAATTAAATACATCACTATTTGTACCAGAAGCAGTATATACTCGAGTCGGTGTCGGGAAATTATCGATATTTTGGAGTGAGAAACCTAGTGTAATGCCTCATAGAAAAATAATCGGAAAGAGTACTAACTTCTGTCAAAAACTCATAAGAAAAAAGTGAAATTGTTTTTATGAACAATAGTGTAGGAAAATGTGAGAAAAAAACAAATCAATATCTATTTCGTTTTTTACATAAAATGTAGTTGTAAAAAACTTCTATTTTCTAATCCTAGAAAGAGATAGACTCGTATGTTTTTATACATCATGTCAAAAACTATTATCTCAATTCTCTAGAAGAGAGATATCTTTATCTTTTTACATGAGAGAATAGTAGGTATTAATAATATATATATTATATTTCTTATTCTTTTATATCTATTGTAAAAAAAAGAAAAAATATATAATACAGTCCATGACTTCTATTGAATCATTTCAGACTCGTGATGAGAAAGTTTTCTTTCTGAAAAATGTTATTTCAAAATTAAATATTTCTCCTTCAGAAAAAGAGATATACCTTCTTTGTATTGATGTACTTGATGAAAGTGCATTTAATAATTTTTTTATAAAAATGTTTTCCCAAATTTCAGAATGAAATATTAGAAAACAGAGTATAGAGCCATTTACTTCCACACTTATTTAGTTCGATATGCAGTTTCGTGCCGTATGTTCGAAATGAAATCAGAAGCTTACTCTTTCCCTCTCAGCCAATAATATCGATGAAGCTCGATCAATGTTGCATGGTCAGGGATATTCTATCATGGAAATAAAAGAACTTTCTGAGGTAGAAGTAACTGGAAGTAATTTTTTTTATTTTGATGTTATTCTGAATGGTCAGCCAAAAAGTGGAAAAATTCAGTCAGACGATATTTTTAAGGCGTATAAAAAACTCTATGAAGACCTCGGGTATAATATCGTGTATATATACACTTCCGAAGGAATGAGTGAAGAACAGAAAAAAATGATTACGGCAAAAGTAAAAGATGGATATCAACTCTATAAGCAAAGTCTCGGAATCGATGTCAATGAAAAAAAACTTACCGAAAAGGAAAATGATGAGATAGAAATTTCTCCTCAGGTATTAAAAGAAATCGAACAATATAATCATGTTCTTGATTCTACTATCGAAAAAATACAGAATCTTATACTAAAACATCATACTACCATTACCGTCGATCAAAAACGAGAATTGGAAGTTCTTGTAGGTTCACTCATACAAACAAAGTGAGCTTCCAATCTCGGAAAACTCAAAAATGTTGTCGAACAAGCATTAACAAAAATAGGAAAAGTAGAATCAGAGCTTATAAAAAATGGTATTGATGGTGAGAAAAAGAAATTACTCGATGAAACGAATTCCCTCCTGAAACAAATTGGGTCTTCAGAACGTATTTCATCCGATCAAAAGCCAGCTATTGATATTGGAAAGGCTATTGGAGGATTTCTCGACTCACTTCAAAAAAAGAAGCCTGTAATCGAACAAAAGAAAAAAGTAGATACGAATTCTTTTATTTTTTATAAGAATCTTCGAGAACTCAATATTTATAAAGAAAATCTTAATAGTACAGATATTCAGTTATTAAAGGCTGTTTTTAAACTTCAATTTTCCCAAGTAAAACGACTTCTCCTCAAGAAAAAACTTCTCAAACAAAATATTACGATTATCGATAATCGTATTCATAATCGTAATATTTCTTATACAAAGGTAGTAAAGGGAACGACCTATTATCTGGATCAATTCTTTCATTTTTTTGAGAAACTTGCTGATATTCTCCTGTATGCACTTCTTCTCTATGTGATAACGTTTATTAGTGTGCAAACCTTACAAGATTTTAAGATAATACCGGTTCATATTCAACCACATTTCTTTTTTTACATTTCTCTTATTTCCATTTTTACATTTTTACTTACTTTTTTTCGTTCGCTGATTTCGGTATTTCTTTTTTGATGGATATTTCTCTGTATCTTCTATTTTCTATCTATTAATTTTTAGGAATTGTACGCGATTATTATAGGGATACATCTTATTTTTATTGGTATCGCACATCTCCTTGGATATAGAATATTTGAGGGGATTTTCATGATACTCTGTCTCTTTTTTCTCTTCTATTTCTCTCCATTATTTTTTCTGCAGGATGGAGAAAAGAAGAATTCAAAAAAATATAGTGACTTCGCTTCATGAGTACTCTCTAAAATTTCCCCAAAAGAATCTATCCTTCTTCCTCTGACACTTCTTTATATCGCGGTCTATGGATTTATTTTTTTTGTATTCTCGGACCGAAATAATAGTATTATAACTCACGCTTTTATCTCGATCACGGTTTTTATTTTGTTTCTTGGATATGCGTTTAGTTTTTCATGGAAACATTCCGTTTTTTATGATATATTAGAGTATCATACGATATTCTGACTGATAAGTGTTGGTATTTTTGGAGTGAGTTCACTCGTATTTCCAGTATCGGCGTATGGATATTATTTTTTCCTCTGAGTGAGTTCGGTCATTGCTTCATATTTTCTCCTGTTGTATGGAAATCGAACCTATTCTCTTTTTTCATCATGACTTATATTCATTCATATACTTCTGATTTGGATATTTTGGAATATATTTTTTACTCCCATTATATTTCTCTTTTTTCCACTTCTTTTAGTGGGTTCTATATTCTTTTTCGAATATAGTGAAAAAATACGAATATTTGTTTCCGAACTTGAGTCTATCCGTTATACAGCATTATTCCTCTCGTTTATTAGCATTCCATTTTTTCTCTATTTTCAGTCGCAATATTTCTGATGGAGTATTGCATTTCTTATTACAGTAATTGTATTCTATTTTTCGATTCATGTTCGTTATACGAATTATGTGACATATGGACTCGGATTATGACTGATATTTTATATTTATACTCTGCTATTCTATAATCTTCTGATACTGGGGGATATTCTCTCAGTATTATTGTTTATATTTTTTCTACCACTACTTATTATCGGAAATACATATTTCTGGGAGCAACGAGAAATTTATGATTTTCCTATTTTACACTATTCGAGTATTGGTTTTAGTGTACTTACCTCGCTCTATGCGCTTTTATTTCTTCCCTGGTGAAATACTATTTTTCTCATACTCTTTAGTTGTATTTTTGGAATTGCACTTCTCTTTTTTATGAGTTATTTTCGGTTTCGAAACATATAATTTCTTTCTTTTTCTATGAATACTCTTCCTCAATATCGTCATGACTATCGACCAAGTGATTTTCAGATTCCTGAAGTGGCTCTCGTGTTTCAGATTTTTTCTGGCTCTACGATCGTAAATAGTCGATTTCGTGTCCTTCGAACGAATCCAGAAGTAAATTCTCTCATTCTTGATGGAGTGGATTTAGAACTCGTTTCCTGTCGATTGGATGGAAATATAATCAGTATTTCAGAACTTACCGTTACGAATAATACTCTGATGATTCCCTGGAATGGAAAAGAATATATGGATATTGAGATCGAAAATATGATCTATCCAGAAAAAAATACCCACCTCGAATGACTCTACTATGCGAGTGGATTATATTGCACGCAGAATGAACCCATGGGATTTCGGCATATTACCTATTTTCTTGATCGACCCGATGTGATGAGTATTTTTTCGGTTCGTATCGAAGCGAGTATTCAGTTTCCGATTCTTCTTTCGAATGGAAATAAGATTAATTCTGGAATACTCGAAAATGATAGACATTTTACCGAATGGAATGATCCATTTCCGAAGCCAACCTATCTCTTTGCTCTTGTAGGTGCTGATCTCGAGGGAATCCATGATACGTATACGACGGGAAGTGGAAAAACTGTTGACCTCCATGTTTTTGTCGATCATGGCAAGGGAAATGATGCACTTTGGGCGATGGAATCACTCAAGCGCGCGATGAAATGGGATGAAGACCGGTATGGTCGAGAATATGATCTCGATGTTTTTCATATTGTTGCAACCGATAGCTTCAATATGGGAGCAATGGAAAATAAGAGCTTAAACATCTTTAATACCGTGTATATTCGTGCAAATTCACGTACGTCGACGGATAAAGATTTTATCGATGTAGAAGCCGTTATTGGCCATGAATATTTTCATAATTGGACGGGAAATCGGATCACGTGTCGAGATTGGTTTCAGCTCACTCTCAAGGAAGGACTGACTGTGTTTCGAGACCAAAATTTTTCTGCTGATATGCATTCTCGATTGACCCAGCGAATTTCAGATATTGAATATTTGCGTGAGTTCCAGTTTTCCGAAGATGCGGGGAATATGAGTCATCCGATCCAGCCCGATTCCTACATCGAGATGAATAATTTCTATACACCGACGGTGTATGATAAGGGGGCAGAAGTGATTCGCATGATGGAAACGATGCTGGGACGAGAAAAATTCAGAAAGGGAATGGATTGTTACTTTGCTCGACATGATGGACAGGCAGTAACGACAACAGATTTTGTCCGGGCGATTTCCGATGGAAGTGGCGTGGATCTCTCTGATTTCGAAACATCATGGTATCATCAGCCACGAACTCCGATCCTTCAGTGCACGAGTGTATATAACAGTGAAAAACAGACATATACTATTACTCTGACACAACCAGAAATACGCGATCCTGAAGGTCATACACTTGCTCCTTGGTATATTCCATGCGCGATTGCATTATTTCATCCAGAAACGGGAGCTCTATTTTCATTAGAGTGAGCGTCTTCATCGATCGAACAGCCATTTATAGATTGAGGAATTATTGTCTGTTCCGAGCAGTGTGTCTCGATCGAATTCGAAAATATCCCGGTTGAACCAAAATTATCTCTGAATCGCTCATTTTCAGCACCGATCAAGGTAGAAAGTGAGAGTATTGATTATGCATTTCTCTCGTTACATGAGACGGATGGTATTGCTCGATATGATGCATGGAATCGCTACACGATCGAAAGTTTGAGATCGTTTATTCGTACAGGAATACTTTCGGAGCAGTACATACAAACATTTCTTTCTATCCTCACAGAAGTTCCAGAAGATGCTCTCTATCATGCACTTCTACTGACATTTCCGAATGATAGTACCTTACTCAATGAACTCACACCAATACATCCAGAGTTCCTACTCGCTCAGAAAAAAGAATTCCTGAAACAAATCGCGAATATTCCTCAGATGAGAGACATACTTCGTTCTTGATATCAGCAAGCTCTCGATACCTATGAATTTACCTCAGAAGTGATAGATGATGCGAGCATGAAAAAAAGAGCCTATATTTCGAGTTTAATGGCTCTTATAAGTGAATTTGGTATGAGTACTCATCAAGATGTAGAAACTCTCCTGAAATCGTCAAAAATGACCCTTAATCTTGTGGGATGGAAGGTGGCTCTCGAACAAAATCCTGAAAAAGGTATTATAGTCCTTCGTGATTGGATGGTTCAGAATGGATTCTATGATGATCTCCTGATGCGAATGAAGTATTTTTCGCTGGTATCTCAGATTTCTGATCCATCCTGACGCTTCTATATTGAGGAAGAATTGGAGCGTGGATATTTCGACTATACCGTTCCGAACCTCGTACGTGCCCTTATTGGTGGATTTACGAAAAATATAGCCCTGTTTCATACACCAGATGGTTCTGGATATCGATTTCTCTCCGAACAAATACAAAAAATTGATCCAATTAATCCTCAGATCGCGTCACGACTTTCGAAGCCATTTAGTAGCTATGAACTCATTGATGATACGATGCGTTCCCGCATGTCAGACGTAATCCGTGAACTCCTGAAGAAAAATCTCTCATCAGGAGTGCGAGAAATTCTCGAAAAAGTGATCGTTCAACATCAGTAGATATGTATTCTATTCAGTCAATCATTCATTTTTTGAGGGAAGTTTTTATCGATACAGAATTAAGAGAGTCCATTCAGGGTACTCAAAATATTCATTCCCTCCAGGAACACTATCAGCAAGAACTACAGCCCTGGTACTTGGATGATGTGATCGTGGCAACAACATATGAAAGTATAAAAAAAGAACTGGAAGCCTATAAATATCGATCGGAACGTCATTCTGGGAAAGGATTAGTCCAATATTATATCGACATATTTCGACAGCATGTTCGACATGGCGAAGATGATGAGTGGGTTGTAGTTCCTGTTCCGATGCACTGGAGTCGATACATCATTCGATGATTTGATCATATACTGTATTTAGCCAACTTGATCAGTAACAACACAGATATATCAGTACAAAGAATGCTCGAAACGAGATATCGTCCACGGCAATCTCAGCTCAATCGCACATCTCGTCTTGCAAATAAAAAAAATGCCTTTAGAATAAAAAATGGTATTGCTCTAATTCCGAAAAAAGTGATCCTTCTGGATGACGTCATCTCTTCTGGATCAACAGCAAATGCCTGTGCTCAGGTTCTCAAAGAAGCAGGAGTAGAGCAAGTTATCGGCTATTTTATCGCTTCTAATAATTAATTATGTCAGAAAATATTGAAATCATCGGTGCAGAAACTCATAATCTAAAAAATATTTCTCTCGAAATTCCCAAAAATAAGCTCGTTATATTTACGGGTGTTTCTGGTTCTGGGAAATCATCACTTGCCTTCGATACCCTCTATGCTGAGGGCCAACGGCGGTACCTTGAGAGTTTATCGACGTATGCACGAATGATTGTCTCAGAAACGTCGAATGAGACAAAGGTCCAAGAGATTCGTTGACTTTCGCCAACGATCGCCATTAATCAAAAAACAGTGTCGAACAATCCACGTTCTACCGTTGGAACTATTACTGAAATATATGATTTTTATCGACTCTTATATGCTACCATCGGTCGATCTTATTGCCCGAACCATCCTCATATAGAACTCAAAAAACATTCGATTCGTGACGTTGTCTCACATGTTTCTGATTTTCTCGATGGAGAAAAATTTCATGTATGTATCCCTATCGATCAGAAAAGAAATGGATCGACACTGTCAGACATTGCAAAATATGTGACAGACTTGGGTTTTGTTCGTTTTCAGACTGGCGATAGTGTCTATTCTGTGGCAGATATATTCGAAGAGAATCAGGTGTATACAGGATGAGGTGATATTATTATTGATCGACTGATCGTGAAAAAGAGTGAAACCGAATATCATCAATTCGAAACTCGACTGAAGGATTCCATTTCTCTGGCTTTTCAGAAAGGGATCGGTGCCATGAGTATCTATCGTATCGAAACGAAAACTCAGAAATCTTTCTATGAGCAGGCATCCTGTCCGATTTGTGGATACCATCAGGAATCACTTTCTCTTTCTCATTTCTCATTTAATTCCCATCATGGAGCCTGTGAAGAATGTCATGGTATTGGAGTATATACTACATTTCGTGAAGAAGATGTAGTAAATCCTGACCTTACTCTTGCTGAATGAGCATTACTGCCTTGGACAGCCCATCCGTATTATTCAGTGGTCCTCGAGACGATGTGTCGTCTCCAGTCGATCGACACGAACGTTCCGTATCATTCCCTTTCTAAAAAAGAGAAAGAAAAAGTTCTCTATGGGGTCGAGTGAACTTTCGAAGTACAGTATATTTCTCGACATGATGATGGGAAGACTCATAAGGCACGATATGAAGGATTAATTCCGAATCTCGAGCGTAGGTATCGTGAATCAGATATGGGAAACGATACCTTTCTGAAGCGTATTATGAACTTCGCCACTGAACAAACGTGTCGAAGTTGTGGATGATTCCGTCTGAAAAAAGAGTACCTTTCGGTATTGGTATGAGGAAAAAGTATTGGCGAACTTACAGCACTATCAGTCGAAGATTCTCGTATTTTTTTCGATAATCTCGTATTAACCACCGAAGAAAAGATTATTACTACCGCGATTCTAAAAAATATAACCGAACGGCTCGAATTCCTCTCGGGAGTAGGTCTCGATTATGTGACGCTTCATCGCCGAGCGAATACCCTTTCAGGAGGTGAATCTCAGCGAATACGACTCGCAACACAGATAGGAACGCGTCTTGAGGGTATTATTTATGTACTGGATGAGCCTTCTATCGGACTTCATCCTCGTGATAATGAGATGTTGATTCAAAATCTCAAACGGCTCGCTCGCATCGGGAATAGTGTCATTATTGTCGAACATGATGAGGATATCATGCGAGAAAGTGATTATATTGTCGATATTGGACCAAGAGCAGGAGTACATGGTGGCGAAATAATTTTTCAGGGTACGTATGAGGAGATTATTACCGTTGAAAATTCAGATACTGGAGCTTATTTATCATGAAAAAAGCAAGTAACTCGAAAGAATTTTGTAACGAAAAAAGCAAGCGAATTTATCGGAATTCATGGTGCCACGGAAAATAATCTAAAAAATATCAATGTTCGTATTCCTCTCGGTTGTCTCGTTGTGGTAACATGAGTTTCTGGCTCTGGAAAATCATCACTAATTGTCGATATACTGTCGAACAAAATTCTCTCCCATTTCCATGGAAGTGCTGTTAATGTTGGGGCACACCGTTCTATCGATGGACTCGAGAATATCGACAAGGCTATTATTATTGATCAGTCCCCTATTGGTAAGACACCCCATTCGAACATCGCTACATATAC
>CAZDFE010000007.1:0-14109 GCA_964504755.1 uncultured Candidatus Peribacteria bacterium | reverse complement strand
TCCGCCTCTTTGATTGATTTATTGAAGGCTGCTTGATTCGAAGTGAGTTTTTCACTTTCTTCAATCAATGTCTTCGCTCGCAAAATTTGGTTCTGAGCATCTGAAACTGGATTATTCGTTGCTCCAAAAAAAGCCTGTATAAGAGTATACATGAGTCCTATAAAGATAACCCCACCAATCAAAAGAAAGGCCATGAGAATGAGATTCGAATTACGTTCACAAACCCTTCCGAATGTATCTTTAATGAGTATATAGAATCGATTATGCTTGCAGATATTTTTTATATCCGAAAAAGAATCAGTGATGATATCTGATTGAATACTCATTCGACCACGTTTTTTATTAACTTTCGGATGTATATTATCTCGCTTGATACGTATGAGATGGAGGTTTTCCATTTGTTCCCTCTGTAGAAATCCTTGTACGATATTTTCGAAATTATCAGAGTCGATACGGCTACACTCGTCAAAAAAATCTTCACCAATCGTGGAATCAATATTCTTTGATATCAAAAATATTTGCGAATCTTCTGGGATAATTCCGCTCGAGATATTTTCGAACGTATGGTTTCACGATTCTCATTCGAGGATCATATTACATGAGCCATTCGATTCTCGAATGAGAGCACAGCCGTTTCCTCATACTGAAATCATCAATAATTCTTCTTTTATAACTCAAAAAACGATATCGGTTGTTTTTTGGTCAACTTCTGCGAGATTACTCAGAAAGTGATTGTATCGCTCTGTAACGAATGAGAAATCTCATTCTTCATCATGGAGTTTCCATTCCGTTGATGAGATAGATTCGAGGATGTGATCCTCAAGAACGCTCGTTACATTCTCTTTTCATGATCAAAGTATGAAAAGTATGGTTACTCAATCATGAGGATGAAGAACATGAGATCGTATATATCTGACAGCATCGGAAGATGCATATTTTGCTACATCAATACTTATGGTACCTGACATGGTGTATATATTATAAGTATGAAAAGTATTACAGTGAATTAAATAGTCATAAAGCCTCGTCTGCATCCTTTTTTGAGGTATCATGCTTTTCTGCCTCTTGTACTTTTTCTCGTGCCTTTTGGCTTTGCAGGCTTTGCCACTGTATGAGATGTTTTTCATTCAGAGTCTTGATCTCTTCCTGATACTTTACGTTGAGTTCTTCGAGTTGTCGTTTCTCAGTCATGAGAATATTAAACAAACGATCGATTTGTTCATCGGTCATCGAGGGCATAATGTCGAACCAATACTGTTTCTCGTTATTATCGATCGATTCACTCCCGAGTACGAGCTTAATGAGCTCACTATACTTCGCATGGATTTCATCGAGAATGGTAAACGTAAAATTGTTATGTACGACTTGTGCCATAATATGGATTTATAATTGCATGAATTGTATGAAAGTTTCTGGAATATGCAAATGAAAGTGCTCAAGCTAGAGAGCTTTCCCTTGCTTTCCCTTATTTTTTTTCTATGATTTGTGAAACTTTATTTTTATTATGCAGCGATTCTTTCTCGGGATACTCGGTTGGTGTGCGCGGATGCTCATCATAAGGCATCAGCCGATGATTATTGGAGTTACGGGTACGGTTGGAAAAACGACTATTACTTCCCATATAGCGCATTATTTGCGATCAGAGTATGGTTATGAGAATGTACGAATTTCCCCCTACCATTATAATGGTGAATTCGGACTTCCCCTATCTATTATTGATGCAAAAACGGGTGGGAAAAATCCATTTGCCTGGTGTGGTATTTTTTTCTTAGCATTTATGGGATTATTTCGATCATATCCCAAGTATCTCGTACTCGAATATGGAATTGATCATCCCGGGGAGATGGAATATCTTATTCATATTGCGCGGCCTGATATTGTCATCATTTCTCCTATAGCCCCGAATCATCTCGAACAATTTGGAACGTTCGAATCGTATAGAAATGCGAAACTTCTTCTCGCACGTGCGAGTAAGACAAGAATTATACACGAATCATTGCGAGCATATATGGATATGGAGTGCCTCTTTTATGGTATGGGTGGTATGTCAGATATTGATGCTTCTGATGGTGTTGTGAATATTGACGGGACGAGTGCTCAGATTCATTTTCTTCACCAGACATTTAGTCTCACACTTCCGTCATTTTGACAGTTTCAGATTGAAAATATACTGCCTGTTTATGGAATTGCTTCGTTTCTTGGATTGCCGCTCGATCGTATCCATACGTATGCAAGTGGCTTTAGCCCTGAGCCAGGAAGGTCTTCGGTTCTGGCGTGAAAGAAGGGGAGTATAATTATAGACGGATCATATAATGGATGATTCGAATCTATATGTCGTGGCATTGATTCCGTACTCCCTTTTATTATAAGCCATCCTCTTATTTTTTTTCTGGGGGATATGCGAGAGTTGTGAGAGTCTACAGAAGTCATTCATAAGCAATTGGCACAATACTTTCTCTCGAAAATTCAGCCGAATCATTCGATTCAGGTGGTACTCGTCTGACCACTTATGGAACAATATATTGCCCCTATCCTGAATAAACATGGATTCCAGGTAATGACCACCCGCTCGAGTCGAGAGGGTGGTTCATACATCGCATCACAGCTCAATCAGGCTACCACGCCAACTCTTATCTATGTGAAATGAAGTCAAAATACTATTTTTCTTGAAGAGGGGATTAAGGAATTTCTCGCGTATCCAGTACGGGATATGGCGAAGCTCTGTCGTCAGTCTTGAGATTGGCTCAAAAAGAAAGAAATATTCTTTCAATCCTTATCTAGAAAATAATAATTGAATCTTTCAAGGGGAAATAGAGTATATTTTCTATCGGTAAATCGTTTTTTCTCATGGAGTGTGCTACCATGAGAATATGCGCTATTCATACTTTCTCCATTTTCTCGTTGTATCTATTGTACTTTCGCCGATGTTGGTCATCGCGATTGACACAAAAACATCAGGACGCATCCTGGATACGTTTAAGAAAGAAGAATACGAACTTCTTTTCGAGACCATACCATTCGATAATAGTGGTTCCCATGAGCTTCTCGAACATGAATATCTCATGAGTGGTCTTGATGGACTCAAAACAAAACTCACCGCAATGCAGGAGGTATATAGTGTGAAAAAGGGATTTATGACAGAGAAGCGCCTCAATCTTGAGACGGCTATTGGTATTATCGAAGGAGCGATACATTCTACCGAGTCGGAAATAGTAAAAATTCAGACTGATATCGAATCAAAACAAACCAATATCCAGCAATACACAATTACCTCTCTCGAACTGAAGAAAAAAACAGAAAAAAATAAGCAAATTATCCTTTCCTATCTTGCGAATATTTATTCTGAGTCGAATGTTATTTTCGATGCCTCGAATTCTGTTGATTTGATTCAGGGCTTGATTCTTTCGTCAGAAAGTACGGACACTATTATTACGGATATTACTTATAAGTCACTCGTGAGCGTATTGGGTCAACGATTTATCGATGAATATCGTTCTCTCATTCAGGAGTACTATCGTATTTCTATTCGGATGGATACAGAAATACAGGAATTAGAATCACTCCAAGATCAACTATCAGTCCAAAAGAGTAACCTCGAAAATCAGAAGAATGAACGAGAAAAAATATTGACTGTTACCAAATGACAAGAAGAATTATTTCAGAAATATATTGATTCTCAGAAGCAGGCTCAGGAAATGGTCGAAAAATCATGGCAAAATGCAAATGAAGCCTATACTGCTTCTCTCGAGAAAATGCTTAAGCAAAACGGTTGTAGTAAGGAGCAAAAAATAGAAGATTCCCTGAAATGTGATCGAATCATTCAGTTCTATGAGAACGAGAAACTTTTGCGAAAGACGAATATTTCGACAGGAACGGTTAATGTGTTTGATTGGCCGGTTACGAGTCGGGCTATCAGTACTTTTTTCCGTGATGCTGGATATTATTCGACTCTGAGTAGTCATCATGATGCGATCGATATTGCATCACCACAGGGAAGTGATGTTACCGCTCCACTCGATGGTTATGTATACTACATATTGCCTCCTGCTCCTGGCGGGTATTCCTATCTTGCTCTCAAGCACCCTAATGGTTATGTTACCGTATATGGTCATCTTTCTGAGATTCTTGTAACCCCCTATAAGTTCGTAAAAAAGTGAGAACTGATTGCAAAAAGCGGTGGTGCCCCAGGGACACCAGGAGCGGGACCAATGACTTCTGGAGCACATTTGCATTTTGAAGTATGGCAAAATAAAAATCCGATTGATCCTCTACGAGTTCTCAGTATCGCTTCAGTAGAATATACTACTCTACTTGCTAAATATCAGGATAAATTCATTGCTGATTTTACCGAATCATTCGGTACGGGAGCTGATATCTCGAAATACGAACGTAAGTTCATCTTGCGAGGAGATAATGAAGAAGCACGTCAGAAGTACCTTCTCAAGACCTATGCTACTCCTGATTTTCAGGATTGGAGTATGTGGGTTAATACTGCACTGGATGCTCGAATTGATCCGAGCTTCATGATGTGTGTCGGGCTCTCAGAAACTACACTGGGTAACAATCTCAAAACTCCCTATAATATCGGAAATGTCGGAAATACGGATGATGGTGGGACTTATACGTTCACTTCTCCGTCAGAAGGACTGAGCTGGATGACAAAAACATTTAACAATAAATTTCTCGGAAAGTACAAGACAATCGATGAGCTCTCACGTTGGGGGAATACGACGGGATCCATCTATGCTTCGAGTAATGGGAATTGGCATAATAATCTCGTACGTTGTCTCTCAGCTCTAAAATGACGATTTGTCGAAGACACGTACCCGTTTCGTATGAAATAAAAAATCACTCCGCGGAGTGATTTTTTATGGAACTCTGTTCTTTTATTCTCCACCAAGACTTTTATATTTTTCTTCGAGTTTCTGGATTTGATCTTCGGTTTGGTGTTGTTTTTCCATCTCGGCTCGTACGATTTTTTCAGGAGCACTCGAGACAAAGGCGGTATTCTTGAGTTTTGCTTGAATTCCACGAAGATAATTTTTCTTATCTTCGATTTGCTCGAGGAGTCGCTTTTTCTCATTCTCGATACTTTCCTCATCGATACTCGCATCGACATAAATATCGATTCCATGGATGACGCCATAGGCGAGGTGAGTTGTTTTTTGTGGTTTTTTCCCGATCGTGAGGGTTGCCACTTTCGAAAGACCAGTAATGAGGTTGGTGTTGGCTTCTATTTCTTCGGTGTAGGCCTTTGGTGGAGTGATATGAACATCACGAAGATCGCCTGGCTTGATGTTCGAATCCGCCCGAATCCGCCGAATCGTACGAACGATGTCAAAGATTCGAGACATACTCGCTTCGTTTTCTCTTTCTTGACTCATTTTTTGAGTGGGCCATTCGCTCGTGATGAGTGGATCATTTCCTGGGGTGATCGATCCAGAAAGCATTTCTGTGATATGAGGAGCGTATGGGTGGAGGAGAGTAAGGATATCGAGGGTACAGAGGCTCATAACATCCTTCCCAAGTGTGCTTCGTTCTTTCTCGATCTTGTAGGCTTCGATCGCGAAGTCAGCGAATTCATCGCGGATAAAACTGAGAAGTTCCATACCGCTCGAAGAAAATGAATATCCTTCCATGCCAGTATTCATGCGATCTGTCACATACGCGAGTCGTGAGAGAATCCATCGTTCATAGGGGAGGAGTTTTTCCTTATTCTTTTCGATTCGGCCTTCGATCATTGATCGTTTTTCCGTGATATCCCCGACATTCATCCAGACGAATCGAACAATATTCCAGAATTTATTGAGAAAGAGTGAGTATTCTTCGACATCTCGCATCGAGAAGTTCAAATTGTTTCCCGGTGTATTTCCGAGAACGAGTGCGAGCCTGAGAGCATCGGCCGAATACTGATCTATTACCACTAATGGATCGATCACATTTCCCCAGCTTTTACTCATCTTTCGTCCTGTTTCGTCGAGAACGAGTCCATGGAGATAGATAGTCTTAAATGGAGTTTGTTCTGTATATTCATATCCCATAAGGAGCATGCGAATTACCCAGAAAAAGATAATATCGTGTCCTGTTTCGAGCACATTTGCTGGATAGAATTTTTTGAAGAGTTCACTCGGATGTTCCATATCCCAGTCGAGTACCGAAAAAGGCCAGAGTCCACTCGAAAACCAGGTATCGAGCACATCATCATCTCGTCGCACGAGGGATTCTCCATAGGTCGCATAGAGCGTACTTGGATCGAGAGTAACACCGAGGAGTTCTCCCGTTTCTTGATGGAAGTATGCAGGAATCTGATGCCCCCACCAGAGCTGACGAGAAATACACCAGTCACGCAAATTATAGATCCAATCTTCGAATGTTTTATTGAACCGCTCTGGAATAATTTCAAATTCTTTTTTCTTGTATCCAGCAATGACTTTTTCGGCCATTTTGCTCGCACGGACAAACCACTGGGTCGAAACAATCGTTTCGATACGGCACTTTCCCCGACTACAAAATCCAACTTTATGGGTATAGGGTTCTATTTTTACGAGATTCCCCTTTGCTCGAAGGAGTTCGACGATATTTTCTCGAACTTCCGTGGTGGCAGGAAGTCCAGAAAAAATTCCAGATTCTTTTGTCATAAACCCCTTTCGATCGATGACTGTATAATCCGTTCTGAGTTGATGACGGCGCGCCATTTCGAAATCAGCTGGATCATGTGCGGGGGTAATCTTCACAACTCCTGTACCGAATTCCATATCGACGCTTTCATCCGCAATAATTGGGATTTCTTTGTTTACAATCGGGAGAATCACACTTCGACCGATGAGTTTTTTGTATCGTTTATCTTTCGGATGTACTGCCACTGCTTGATCCGCGAGGAGGGTTTCTGGACGGGTTGTAGCCACGAGGAGTTCCTTGTCTGATCCAGATACAAAATAGTTGATATAGTACATTTTCTCATCGATTTCCTGATATTCAACTTCGATATCAGAAATCACGGATTCGAGAGCTGGAGAGTAGTTCACCATATATTCACCACGATAGATGAGTCACTTCTTATAGAGATCGACAAAAATACTCTCCACAGCCTTATTGCATCCAGCATCGAGAGTGAAACGCTCTTTACTCCAGTCGACCGAAGCTCCCATTTTCTTCACCTGATTTGATATATTTCCCTGGTATTCTTTCATCCATGTCCACATTTCTTCGAGAAATTTCTCGCGTCCGAGGTCTTGACGTCGAATTCCTTGTTTCATTAGTCGTTCCTCTACTTTTGCCTGAGTTGAAATACCTGCATGATCCGTTCCTGGCACCCAGAGAGTTTCATCTCACTTGAGTCGATGGTAGCGCGTCATGATATCTTCGAGCGTGAGCGTGAGCGCATGTCCGATGTGGAGGTTTCCTGTGACGTTTGGTGGTGGAATTGGAATATAAAACGTCTTTCCCGTTCGAGATGGTTTTGGCTCGAAACTTTTCTGTTCTTCCCAGAGATACTGCATGTTTTTTTCGCAGGTTTTCGGATCGTAGTGTTTCGGAAAGTCTGACATAGTCCAAGGCATAAAAAAATAAAAGGAACGTCTCAAAAAAATCCTCTCGGAAAGCCCGAGAGGAGTAGCTCTGTATGATGAAAGCGACTCTCTCTCGAGATTTATTCGCTCACCACCACAGATGTTTTTTGATGTTGGTTCATGGCTCTGATTATATGAGAATCGGTTTTTTTGCAAATCTTTTTATACGAAGACACGACGGAGAACCACCCAGAGTGTGCGTGCGAGAATCAGGAGATCGAGAATCATGGAATAGTGTTCGATATAGTAGGTATCGAGGGTAATCTCATCTTCGAATGTATTTTTTTCTCGTCCATAAACCTGTGCCATTCCGGTAATTCCTGGCTTGATCGTGAGTACTTGAAAGTGGCGTTCTTTATAGGCTGCTACTTCTCGTGGTTGATGTGGCCTTGGTCCGATCAGGGACATATTTCCGATGAGGACATTCCAGAGTTGTGGGAGTTCATCGAGTGAGAGCTTTTCTAGTATTTTTCCGACCTTCATACGTCGGGGATCGTCTTTGATTTTATAGAGTGGTCATTCTCGTGTATCGGCTGACTTCTTGAGTTCTTCTTCGAATTGGAGTCCATTATCATCACGAGCATCAACACCATAGGCATCCTTCACACAGTATCGCCAATACATATATCGAAACTTATAGAGAAAAAATTCCTTCCCCTGAATTCCTACCCTTCGATTCCGAAAAATAATGGGCCCATCAGGATCTTCGATTTTTATCATGATAGCAATCATGAGAAGAAGCGGGGAGATAATAATAATCCCAAAAAAAGAAACGATAATATCGAAGGTTCGTTTCATAACACGTTCCCATACTGATATGCTAATAGTGGAACTCTCAACAACAGGAATTCCTCCTATAAAGGTATCTTGCTTTGGGAATTCATATACCTCTGGCAGTATCTTCGGATAAGAATAGGGTATGCCATAGATTCCACAAAGACGGATGATGGAAGCCTCTCCTGCTGCGATCTTTTTTTCCTCTTCAGGAACAAATGAAAGGATGGTATCAATACTTCGATCTCGTATAGCTGTTCGAATTTCCTCAAGTGCTTCTATATTTTTCGGAATGTATTCTATACCAGCGTTTTCTTCGAGTTGATATTGGTTCTGACTCGAAATGCCGAGTATGAGAATACGCTTCTTCTCGAGGATTCATTGTTTATAGAGAAAGTCTGAAAATCGTTCCAGTCCAATGCGCAAGAGAAGGGAATAGAGTGTAGAAAAAATCCATACATAGATCACAATGAGTCGAGGAATTTCTTTCTGAAAGAGGAATCCAGTGGTAAGATATATAAACCCAATATAGAGAAAAAACCAGAGCGTACTTTTTTTTATCACGATACGAAGCCGTTCGAGAAGAGGTGTTCCGGTTGGGGAATTATAGAGTCCATTACTCGCAAAAATAATTCCCCAAAACAATACTCCTGAAATAACAAAAGGTAGGAATTGTTCTTCACTGATTTTTGGAATTCGTAACTGAACGAACGGTATCCCATCCGTAATGGCTCGCAGAAAGTAAGAGGCAAAAAAGATACAAATAATACCTCCGAGTTCCAGCAGTGGGGTTACGATATGATGAAATTGTTCTCGGCGTTTCATGGTGGGATCAAATTTATGGAATATCTTTCTATAATTTATTTTTGTTTTTTTCTTCTTTCTTATAATATGCAATATATAATCTATTTGTTCTATGAATTGGTACCTCATTCTCTGAGTTATTCTCGTCCTCGCATGACTCTATGGATGAATATATACATTTTTATCATATCGTGTCAAGCAAGTTGAGAGAAGAATTGTGAGCCTCTTTTTTTGAAAGATTCCAGCTCTCATCGAGGTAATGCGGCCATATGTGGTTCGAAATGAAGCATTTGATCCGATTATTCGTTTGCATACGATTATTATGATCGAAGAAATCCACTCTATCTATGATACACTCGAACATAATTCTCGTCTTCAGAAGGAGTTTTTATTTCTTATGCAACTTTCGGTACATATTCCGAAACTTCAGAAACATGAATATTTCCTCTATATTCGAAATTTTGTTATCGAGTTTGAACGTCAGATGCGTGCTGAATATGTAGAAATGAATCGAGCGATTCGTTTCTGGAATATATTTGTACAGGGTAAAAATCTTACACTCGTTGGCTACTTTCTTCCTGGTCGTATTCGTGCGGATATTCAATAAGATTTTCGTATCAGGATACATATTATGACAGCTCCTATGATCATAGGTAGACTATAGAGCATTCCGAGTGTGAGCCAGTCTGTTCCCCAGAGATAGCCGATATGAGCATCGGGTAATCGGAAAAATTCGGTACCAATACGCATTATTCCATAGGTACCGAGGAAGAATCCTGATAATAATCCAGGGATATTCCTATTTTTTTGTTGCCAGAGTGATACACTGAGGAGGATGCCGAGGAGAATTGGTCCTTCGAGTAGTGCCTGAAGGAGGGGGCTCGGAAAATGTGAAACTCCTCCGATCATCATCGGGAATGGGCCAGTATAACCGATGTATCCCGGTAGTTCCCCATTGATATAATTCCCGATTCGTCCGAGGCCGAGGGCTACAGGCAAGATCGTAACAATAGGATCAGATACTCGAAAAATTGGGTAATCATATCTCCAGGCAAATATAAAAAGAGATAATATAACTCCGATAGCACCACCATGAAAGCTCATGCCCCCTTCCCAAGTAGCGAGTATCTTTAGGGGATGATCGAGAAAATAGGGGAAATTATAAAAAAGAACGTATCAGAACCTTCCCCCGAGAATCACGCCCAGAAATACGTACAGGAGAAGGGTATCCATATGTTCACTTTTTATCATCTGTGTGCGCTTTACATACTGATAACAGATGAGAAATCAGAGTGCATACATCAGTCCATACCAGGTGGGACTGATCGTGATTCCAAAAAGAGAAAGGCTAAATATTTCCATGAATATATATGAGAAAATGAAATTTACGTCTGTGAAGGGATTTTATGATTCGTTTTTTGGATTTTTCCCCTAAACAGTGTATACTCCCGATATTATTGATTTTTTCATGAATCGCAAAATTCTCTTATCCATACTTGGAGCATCAGTATTTTTCTTTACACTTTCGTATACAGTAGGACTGGAGCAATTTTTCCGCATTCGTGGATATTTTGATCCATTGAGTTCATGGACCCTTGGTCACCCCGGACGGGTGACTTTTGATATCGGAAATTCGAATAGTGGATCCAGTTCGAATGTCGATGTTGATGGGAATCTCTCAGGAAGTTTCTGGCTCGGAAATGTCGGATGGGGAACATTTAATCATACTACTAGCGAAGAGCGCCCAAAGATACTCTGTAGCGATGAGGTATTTCGCAATCCTGGTATGACATGCCCGGTATCAGGGTATGCTTGGAGTCAGAATGCTGGCTGGATTATCCTCTCGGGAGCACTGATCGATGGTGGTTCAGGGGTTTACTATAATCCTGCCACGGCACATATGGAAGGATTTGGATTCAATGCAGCGCTTGGGTGGATACCGTTTTATGCTGAAGCCTCGACTCCTATCTCAGCAACTACCCAGACGGGAATCATACTCGATGGTATTGGGGTAAACTTTATCGGGAAAATCGCCATTATCGGAAATATATCAGGAACTCGTATCTATAATATAGCGAATCAGAATGTGGGATATATATTTGGCATCACGAACCATGCCGAAATCCTGAATGTTATCCGAAAAAATATTTCCCTTATTTCTCGTAATGTTCCATCAGCTGACCTCGTGAATCAGTATAGCTCAAAGGTTGACTTCCTGCTCTATACGGATGGATCGGACTATGATACTTCTGGTGGAGGATGGACGTGGCCCTCTCTGAAGGATGCTATTATTGTTGTGGGCGGCGATATTATCCTGGGACAGAGTATTATTGGTTCCGATATGAAACCAAATCGAGCGATTATTGCACTGAAAGATGCTTCCGGCAATGGCTGAAATATTATTATCAACAATAATGTAAAACAGATTTACTCATTTCTCTATGCTGAGGGTTCCCTCTACTCATGAGAAAAGCCACCATCGAGTCCCATATATTCGTACGTCTCATCGGGTGCTTGGAATATTCCCGCGACTCAACTCTATATAAAATGAGCTATCGTCTCTAAGAATACGATCGGTGGAGCGATGCAAACTCCATCCGTATGTCCCGTTATTATCAATGACTGTACTCCAGTGGCGGCTCAGGTATTCGATCTGAATTATTTCCGTACGTATGATCCTGGGGACTTTACTCAGAAAGCGGCTCCCTATAATGATCCACGCTTCTCGAATGCTTCGTTTATCATCGAATATAATCAGTGACTTGTCTCTGACCCACCCCCATGACTCGGTAATATCCTCCAATAAATACTTCCATAATTTCCTCTTATGCACCCTTCTTTTTCTACTTCATTTCGGATACATCGGATCGCCGTTCTATCGAGTCTGATGATAGCGTTATTGTCATCATCCGTATACGCGCTGACCTATCCGGGTTCTACCCCTCCTGGGGAGGTCACGGGTGGAACGTATCGAACATATTTTGATAATATGTTTTTTGCACCTTGTCCGACGGGTCAGACGATTCGTGGTTTCTCATCTTCTGGAGTGCCGAACTGTATTGCTGGAGCAGCTGCACTCTCGATATCGGGAGCTCTCGGATATACGCTCTATCATGATGGAACAAACTGGGTATCGAGTGCGAATATCTATAATACCGGTATGTATGTAGGGATTGGAACTACCACTCCTGGAGCAAAGCTTGAGGTCAATGGTGGTATCAAGGCGGGTGGGAATTATTATAATGTTCTCTCTTGGAATCAAAATGGAACTCCTGTCAATGGAGTTAAGATTAAAACAAAAATTCCATATACGAGTGGAACCCAAATGCCATTGATTATGATAGAATGATATGATTATGGAAATGGAAGTCCGATTGGAATTTCCATGGTGTGGTATATTTTTGGTGGAAATTTTATAAACTATAAAGCATCTTCGTGGGGAAACATAACACCTGCTATTACTCTTGCGAATGAGGGTGGGTTTGTAACGATCCATCTTGGGTGGACTCCGTACTATGCTCGATTTTCCGTGCGTGCCTATGCGCAGGGAATGTCAGAGTCATCGAGTTGGTTTTCAGGATGGACGGTGGCAGATGAAGTTGCTGGTACGACCAATGCAGTGGTGGTTGGATATAATAATCGATTCCCTGGTGTAGTGAATTTTGCGAGTGGTATATGGAATTCGAATGGTCGAGTCGGTATCGGAACCACCTCTCCTACAGCTCAACTCGAAGTGGCAGGGCAGGTAAAGATTACTGGTGGAACTCCAGGAGTGAATAAGGTACTCGTATCTGATGCTACTGGTCTCGCGAGTTGGCAAAATACACCTACACCATGTGTTCCAGCTGGTTCTGGTATTGAAAATGAATGTTATGGTAGCGGTGCTTTACAGGCTAATCTTACAGGTCCTTTTAATGTTGCTTTTTGATTTTGAGCTCTCACAATGAACTCAAATGGTGGAGTAAATACTGCTATTGGCAATAAGGCATTAAGAGATAATACTACTGGCTCATATAATTCTGTGGTTGGATGATGAGCCATGAAATTAAATCAAACTGGTTATTTTAATAGTGCTCTTGGTGCAAATGCACTTTGAGATAATATTACTGGTAATAGCAATGTTGCCATAGGTTCAGCAGCATTACGAAATTCTACAAATGCGTCCTATAATATAGCTATAGGTGATCAAGCATTATGGGGTTTAGAGTATGGTGATTGAAATATTGGTATTGGATTGAATGCTTCTGTTTGATCAGGATCAAATAATATTATTATTTGAAACAACTTAGCTCTTGCTTCCTGATCTATTAATCAACTCAATATCGGAAACTGGATTTATGGAAGTGGTGGAAATATCGGTATTGGTACGAACTCTTCTCTGACAGCGAAGCTGACAGTAGCTGGTCAGATAAAAATAACAGGCGGTTCTCCTGCTGCAAATAAGGTCCTCGTATCTGATGCGGCGGGTCTCGCGAGTTGGCAGAGTAGTCCTGCGTCATGTACTCCGACAGGAACCGGAGTAAATAATCAATGTTATGGTGTGAATTCCATGCAGAATAATACTTCTGGATATGGAAATACAGCGGTTGGAGATCTTGCATTGCGAGAAATGCGTACTGGATATGATAATGTAGGTATATGACTTCAGGCTATGTATCTCACACAAAACTCGTATCGAACTGTTGCTATTGGTATGGCTGCCATGGGCTCAGGAGATGGAAGTAATAATGTTGCTATTGGTGATAATTCAATGTGGCTTGGTTCCAATGGTATAGGAAATATTGCTATAGGTTCTAGTAGCATTGGAAATGGGCGTGCCGGAACGGACAATATTGCTATCGGCCGAGCTTCATTGTACTGGACCACAGGGGTATGAGCGGATAATAATGTAGCCTTGGGGGCTTATACATTATACAATGCCACTTCCTGAAAAAGATGAAATGTTCCTGACAAAGCAGAAAAT
>CAZDFE010000006.1:0-14388 GCA_964504755.1 uncultured Candidatus Peribacteria bacterium | reverse complement strand
CGAGAAAAATATTCACATAACAGAGTCCAGGATTCACTCATACCGTACGAGCAAGTAGTATAGCAAAATCGGCACGAGACATATTTTTCGAGAGTTGATACCCCGTATATGATTGTGCTGGTATCACACCTGTTTGAGCCAGTACCTCAGCATATCGATAGTACGGACTCTGTCTCACATCCTCAGCACGACTCGCATACCGTAACTCTGCGAATACAGGACTATCAGCATCGAGCGTGAATCGAAGCGAATCTCCTGCTATCATCTGTGCGTTCAGATTCGAAAAAAGAGAAGAACGTAATACAGAGATCATTCCAGCAAGATTGAGCCTTCTTCCTCCAGCAATTTTCGTACTGAGTCCTGGGATACGATCTGCTCCAGCAAGAATAGCTTTTTTTATATCACTGGGGCTGGCATTCGGATACAATCCCCATGCCAGCGCAGCTGCACCTGATACTTGTGGTGTTGCCATGGAGGTACCATTGTAGCCGATATAACGATTTCATTGACCATTATCTATGGATGCATACGTAATGGATCCGATGGCACAGCCGTAATATGATGTTCAAAGTTTTGAGTCAACATCATCGAGAGCATCCGTCGACCAACGAAATCGTAAAATAAGACTCTCACTATCCTTTACTTCGGCAGCAAAAGTTCGAGCTCCGAGACCACCCGTATGCCCCTCGATTACCGATGTACCAAGATAAGAGAGAGAATTTTCATGAATCGTCCCGAGTGAAGTAAAGGTTGACCCAGAATTCCCACTCACTTCCACTTCTAGAAAATCTTTATTCGGTGTCATAAATGTCTGATAAGGAGAATCACACCATGTCTTTACCGTTACTCCGATAGAGGCATAATCACGTGTGTTCGGTATAACCATCTGATAATCCGATCGAGCATTTTTCGTAAATATTGATTTTGTATCTGGCCAAAAACCTGGAACCCCATCAATAGTAATAATCTCACCACTCGAATTCAATCTCCCCGTCCAAGTCGTAGCATCGCCATCTGGTATAGCTTCTGACCACTGCGAGAGTGTAGCGAGGTTACCCTGATATGCCCCAACATCACTCGGAATCGTGCTGTATATATTTTTACCAGGAGCACCAATATCCACACTGTTCGTTCCATAATTAGAAAAAGAAGCAATGATATCATTTGAGTCAGTGGCACCGACACTGATGATGTTATCCAACCCTGGGAAAACCACACTTCCACTCGATATCGTTCCACCTGGTACCACGAGTGTCTGACTCATACCCGCGGGAAGATACACTCGTGTATCCGTATTGGATCCATCATTCCCAGCTGCCGCTATAAATAGTCCTGGAAAGGTCTTAATCGTGGTATACATGAGCTGATCAAACGTATTAAGGCTCATCTCAAATGGGAAAAAACTACCATAACTCGCATTGATCACCTTCGCTCCATTTGCTCGAGCGAAATTAATCCCCGTTGAAAGAGTCATGGTAGTTTCAAATGGTTTTTCCTTCGCTCCCATAATTCGAACAGACATAATCCGCGCATTTGGAGCAATTCCTGCCATACCGATAGTATTATTGGATTCAGCACCGATGATACCAGCGACATGTGTGCCATGTTCCCGTGTTGGACCTATGGCAGGCCTCGGATCAGTGTCACTATCTACGAGATCAAAACCATGAGAACAATTTCCCAGAGCATTACCATTATAATCCTTACAGTTCGATCCATCCCACATCTTATTTTTCAGATCAGGATGATCATAGGCGACTCCCATATCGAGCACAGCAACAATAGTTGGCTCGATGGCAGATCAGGATGCTATCATATCCATCGCTTCTGGATAATGAATATCAGAACGAACCAGTCCCGTACTACTAGAATTATATAAATTCGCCTGATGCACAGAAAAGGCTGGATCATTCGGCATTGCCTGAGCATAGTAGACATAATTCGGTTGCGCATACTCGACCCGAGGATCTTCTTGTACTTTTTCGATGAGTTCTCTCGTTGTTTCGTTCGATGTTGACTCAGATAGCGAAAAAAATGAGGTAATTTCTGATTTTTCTTCCATACTCAGAAGTACAGAATTCGAATTTTCATCAGTCGTAACAGTCTCGAGTGAAAGAGATTGGGCCATCGTATCGAGAGCATACTCGCCCATATAGGTCGTGAGATTCACATTTTCTTCATGGAATTTTACGATCAGCTCTCCTTCTACATAGGGGACACCTTCAGATTCATTCACACTTCACGGCATGAGAAATTCTTCGATAATCTCATTTTCAGGATTCCAGGAGGTTGATGTATTCCCTACGAACTCAGTATCAGCTGGAGGAAGCGATCCAGTTGCATAGTTGATACTTCCTGAGTTCGATACGAGATCACCCGACGATGTCATCACGGTTGATCCACTCAAAACCTCTCCAGACATACTGGAAACCTCTCCAGAAATAATTGTTTCTGATATACTTGCGTCGATTCCCCCACCATCTATCATGACCGGTTCGACTCATACCTCCGTTCATGACTGAGCAAATACCATTCCAGAAGGAAAAGTTGATGTTCCGAGTAATGAAGCAATGAGGAAGAGATGAACTCATTTCTGGATGGATCAATGTATGTACTTCATATGCTACAATGGGTAATAATTACCGAAAAATATCAGAAAACTTGCCATAACTCACAAAGTATATCTAATATTGAAATAATGCAAAAATGTTTTTTAAAACATAATCAATCATATCATATGAAGAAAATATAGGCAAATATGCGAGAAAAATATGGAAAAAAGAAAATATATATATGATGTGCTGAGTTATTTTCATGTATATGAATTTTTTCGAAATTTCGCTTCTTGCCCTCTCGCTTTCGGCTGATGCTTTCGCAGTTGCGGTTGGTACTGGAGTAACCAGGCAACGTATCCTTCTCTGACAGGCACTGGCAATGGCTGTATGTTTTTGATTTTTTCAGGCATTCATGCCCATCATTGGATTCTCTCTTGCTTCTGCATTTTCCACCCTGATTCAGAGCTATGACCACTGGATTGCCTTTCTTCTCTTGGGCTATCTCGGGATCAATATGTCCTATGCGGGATGGAAATGAGGTGATGACACAGAGGACAAACGTGATGTTTTTTCTTTCTGGACACTGATAACTCTCGCAGTAGCCACGAGTATCGATGCTCTTGCTGTTGGTGTATCTCTCGTAGCTACTGAGAAATCCATAATTTTCCCCGCTTGTATTATCGGGCTGATTACCTTTATACTCTCATTCATAGGGGTAGAATTCGGGAAAAAATTCGGAAGTCATATCGGCTCACGAGCGGAAATAGTGGGCGGATTGATCCTTGTCGGAATCGGAACAAAGATTCTTATCGAACATCTCTTTTTCAGGTAAGTTGTCAAAATATATAAATAAGGCTTGATATATTAACATGAGTGTGTATGATGCACCTATCGTATAATGACTCTATGCCCTCAGAAAATTTACCAGTATGATGGTTTATCCAAGAACCATATCCACTCACACAGTATAATAATCCTCCGACCACCGAAAAAGTAAGAATGATCTTAGTAGCTACTCCCGCAGATATTATGACTATTATACTCTATCCTTGTTTATATGATCAGTGGGGCAGATCATGACATGAACAAAGTATGTATATTCGAGAAAAAATAGCTCAAGTCTCAAAAGAAATCCATACAATAATTAATCCTTCATCAGGAAATGGCGGAGTGGTTCTCTGGGATCAAGTAGTTGCCCTACAGAATACCTATGAGCTACGTACACTTCGAACACACATAGACAATAACCCAACTATTATTGTTCCAGACCTTGCACAAGCAGAAACACTTGTAAGACTACGAATGCAATTACGTACATTCTGAAAACAAATAGTATGACGATTAACACAGCTTTCTTTTTTCTAAACTATGCTTCTTCCGATCCAATCCCATCTTCGATCGATCGCGAATCCGAAAAATGCAACCGTCAGTTCACGATTTTTTAAGACGGGGCAATGAGAATATGGAGAAGGTGATATGTTTCTCGGAATTCCTGTAGGAGATACGAGAAGTGTGGTACAACACTATAGAAATGATACTAATTTCGAAACCGTCGAAATTCTCCTCGGGAGTGAATACCATGAAGAACGACTCTCTGGAGTACTCATGCTCGTGGAATGGGCAAAGAAACAGAAATTTCCCATAGATGAGCTCGCGAATTTCTACATGCAACATCATGAACACATCAATAACTGGGATCTCGTCGATACTTCTGCAGAGTATATTATCGGGCCCTATATCGAGAACTATCTCACTCATGAAGAACGACTCGCTTTTATCGAATCTTGTATCTCGAGCGAACACCTCTGGACGAATCGTATCATTATTCTTGCGAGTTTCTATCAGATCAAGCACGGCAATGAAGCACTCACTTTCTCTCTCGTGCCACGATTCCTCTCACATCCTCATGATCTCATCCATAAAGCCTGTGGCTGGATGCTCCGAGAAGTCGGAAAACGCATAAGCGAAGAAAAACTCTGTGAGTTTCTCGATGTATATAGAACGAGAATGCCTCGAACCATGCTCCGATATGCGATAGAACGACTCGATCCGGAAGCAAAAATACGCTATATGAAAAAATAAGGCTCAAATTTTTGCAATTATTTCTGAGATATGTTAGATTGAGGATATATATTTCTTCAATCTTTCTCTATGTTCATGAAAATTCGGTACTTTATGAAACTATCTGCACTTGTATTTGCGATGTATAGTTTTATATGATTCGCAACACATGACGTTATGGCATGATGTGGACTCAGTGATATAGGCTGTACTGCGGAACAGGCTCTAAAACCAGAAATAGATAGTTTATATACCAACTCTATTCAATGAGCAGGAAGAAATACGAATCCACGGGTTCAAGAAGCATTATGAACCGCGACAAGAGAACTCTCCAGAGACGAATCTACTACTACAACCGTTATCGTTACCGAAGAGATTCCTGGTGCCAGATGTACCTGTATCGATCAATCCGATACCACCTGTAAAACACTCGAAACAAGAAAGTATAAATGTGAGGTCGTGAAATGACTCTCTGGATTCCAACAGATTTTTGCAAGCATCATAAAATACTTCATCTACATAACGATGCTCACTGGAGTGGTTGCAGTCGTGGGACTCGGAATTGCCTGGGCAATCTACGGAAGTGCCGAAGAGCACTTCGCGAAAACCCTCAAATGATATGCTATAAACCTCATTATTGGACTCACGATTCTCTTTCTCTTCAGTTACATTCTGAGATTCCTGGCTCCATGGATCTATAATTAAACATTTTTTCATTTTTATTTTTTCTCTTTTCTTCTTATGAAACCAAGGCTCACTCCTTTCCGGAAAGCAATCTCGAGAAATAAACTCTACGGGATACTATTGGTAATTGTTTTTGGTATTACGACTTCTCTCGGGGTTGCCGCTCTGACCGACTCACAGAAAGAACGAGTCGCTGACATGGTGCGTATCATTCGAGAATCGGCAGCAACCCTCTCAGGAGCTGATCTCGCTGAATACTATGGTGCGATCAATGTCGGATTGCAAGATGCCATCCAGGTACTTACGGACGTACGAGACAATGTAGCACAAAATGCTCCCGCATCTCCATGTGGCACTATGCCAACCGTTGTCGGTGGGATCCAGAATATGCCTGTCTGTGATACCGTTACGAAACAGTGGAAGAACCAAGACGGAAGCCCGGTCGTGACTGCAGGATCGACTACGAGCACTACAGTGAGTAATACCACCACCGCCGTTACGAATATGAATTCTCGTAACTGTCTAAAATCATACGGAACCGATATTGCCTTCGTGAAAGAAAATTCAAATCAACCATTCGGAAATGGACCCTATGGAAAAGGAGGAGATTTTCGTTGGCAGCCAGAGAACTGGGCCTTCGTCCTCCCCTCCAGTGCCTTCGATAACATGAAATCTCTCGATTTAATGCTTGCACAAGGCGTCCCTAATCCGAATGCGCCAGCAAATGACGCATCAGGACTTCCACTCCTCGGAATGCATCTCTATGAATGTATCAACGGGGAACGAGTCTTGATCGCAAAAGAATATGCCGCAGAAGTTCCAGAGATTCGAGCTTTTCTCTGAGACTATAAGACCTATATACGTAGTACTACCTATCCGGATAATGTACCAAAACAAGAGTCAGAAATTAAACGAGTAGAGCAATATTATTTCCTCGGATACAAGCCGAATACCCTCTATATCGTCGAGTTCAAGAATACAGGGAATCAATACCGAGTACATCGTGGACCATATAATGCTCGAAATGTAGAACAATTCCTCGCGGAAACCGATCTCGGGAAGGCTCCACTCGCGAGTAATTCCCAGAGTGTTCCGTATGAAGTACAGACGAAGTGAGCGTATTGGATAGGACCTTCGGATACAATAGCATCGAATACAACAACAACTTCATCTTCTCCATGTGGACCAATGCCAACTGGAATTGGAGGAATACAGGATATGCCAACTTGTGGAAGTGATGGAAAATGGAGGGATCCAAGTGGAACCGTGATCGGTGGATCAACGAGTAGTACTACTTCGAATACTCAATCCAGTCAGAATAGTACAACGAATTCACTCTGAGAATGTAGTGGAACACCACCAAGTCAAAGCCCTGGTCTCGTGAGCTATGGATTCTCACATATAACTGCTGGTGGAACTACGAATACTACGTGGTCGTATATCGGAGATCTCAGCGAGAGTAGCACGAGCTGTATATGGAAATGTACAGCAGGATACATCCGAAGTGGAAATACTTGTGTAGTCAAGTGACCTGGAACTGGTCTGAAGGTGTACGCATATGATACCTTTGGTAATCCTCTCTCTGGTGTCAGCATAGATATCCTAAATGATGCACAAATGGCTGGGGTAACCTCACTCCAAGTAGTTACCACAAACAATCAGGGAGAAGCACCAGAAGCTTTTGTAAACAAATGAGTTCTCAGTAATATACTCAAGGTATCAAAAACGGGATATATCCTAAAAAGTGCTGAATGATGTCGCACTCGTACTACAAGAAATAAGTACTATTGCGATGGTGTCAGTGTGGAAAATAGTATCGTACGACTTACTCTCCAGAGTGAGAACAGTACCTCAAAACTCAGTATCCTCTATCCTTCACAGACCTATAATATGTCTCTGAAGAATACACTTACGAATGAAGTAAGTGGACTCGCAAAAGAAAATACAAAGGTATGTGTGGAAGTACTCGCTCATCCAGCAGCTCCAGACGCTGTAAATGCAGGACACTGTAGTAATAAGAATAATTTCTTCGAATTTGCTGGAAATACTGATTGGACCTATACGAATGGAAAATGGATATATAGAGCTCCATACGATGAAGCTATTTGGGGTGCTGCTGGAATCAAGACCCGTGGATACTGGATGGATAAGAGTACGGGGGAAATTATCTCTGGAAGTATCGATGTTATTGCTGGAACTTCTCAGGCATCATCGAACAATACTTCATCATCTCCATGTGGACCGATGCCGACAGGAATCGGAGGAATACAGGATATGCCAACATGTGGCAGTGACGGAAAATGGAGAGATCCAAGTGGAACCGTGATCGGTGGATCAACGAGTAGTACAAAGACGACTCAATCATCTACTCCCACAACCACTTCCCAAGGAACTCCTGCGAATGAGAAGATTAGAATCACAGGAAAGAGTTGTAACTTCACAGGAGGACCTCAAAACTACTACTATAAGATGGGAGGAACGTGTGGTGGAGCACTCTTCGACTGTAATAATGGAGCTCTCGAATATTCATCGACTCAATTTATTAGCATCGTCGATACACCAACTCCTACCACTACCGTCTATGATACTGAGGATCTCTGTAATGGAATCACGGGATCGAATGTAAAAATTACTGCGGGTGATTATGGACGATCTGAAATTCAATGCCTTTCTCCTGATGGAATGCTAGTGGTTGATATAAACAATGCCAAGGAAGATATAGAAATCTGTCAGGAAGTCGATATTGCCTGGAGAAATCAGAAGAATGTCTGTAATCCTACTGGTACCGAAGGATGGGTCAAAGCCAGTACGGCATGGCCTGGGGCATATAGTCAAGGATCTTGGAATCGAGTTGTTCCCCTACTCGATCATAAAGCATACGTTCCTGGAAAGTATCGATTCGCGGTTCGATCATCGGATGCAAAAGTGGTGTACTCAAACTGGATTACTGTAGTAGCCCAAACATCAGCGGGAGCAGAACAATTCGTGAATCCAAAATCTTGTATCCCAAATCGATATAAGCCAGCAAGTGCGGAAGAACTGATCGACTATATGGCGAATCATGCATCATTCTGGATGGGATTCATTGACTTTACTGGACTCGGATCCAATTCGAATCTCGTCAGTAATGAGCTCTTCTCTCTGTTCGAACTCGGTGGATCAGCCGTTCCAAAAATGGGATCAAAAATTGCCTACAGTTACCCAGGAATGCATAAGTATTTCACAAAGTCAGTACCAAATCCTCCATCGACCTATAAGGATGCATACGGAACTATTATTGCAGGAGAATCTGGAAATACCGCATACTTCGACTTCCAGTCATGGTACAAGGGAGGAAGTGCGTGGACCGCTGCTATCTGTAGCAGTGCTCATCCGACGGTACCACTCCCAGTCAGTCAAGTACATGGCGGAAAAGCATGGAAGTCAGGCGACAAGGAGCCAACAAAGTGTAATTAGAAGGAAAGAAAACGGTACCTTCCCGATTTCGAAAAATCCCCTCATTTCTGAGGGGATTTTTTTGGATAACTACAATTTACCATCTACCAACAATAGTTCTTATAATTCGGGTAGAGTTGAGGAGCAGGAATTCCCATGATTTCAGGACCACTGAGATTCCCATCAACAAGTGTTACATACTCTTTCACGAGACGCATGGTCAGAGCATATTCGTCTTTTGACATTGGTACGGCACGATCCCCCATGTGATTCTGAATAACCTTATCAATGTTACCAACAATATCCTGTGGTCGTGCGATACAACTGATATTACTGACATTCGTTCGACCATTCTGGAGATAGACATAATTTCCATTTGTCATATTGCGATAGAATATTCCTTGTGGAAGTTTTACCGTTGGTGGAACCACGAGAATACTTGCTGTTACAGAATTATTTCGATTCTTTCCATCATAGATGATATACTCGTTTGTTCCATAAGAAAGACTATCTGTACCACTCCCAACAAAAGTAAGTGGGAGCGTCCAGTTTCCTGCTCCATCTTGTTGAGCAAAAATCGAATCAGCATCCGTTCCTCCCTTCTTCATAACAAATAGCGTGTTATTATTCGAAGTTTTTCCCTGGAGGGTAATACTCTTATTTTGTGAAGCAGGAATAATAATTTTTCCTGAGAATGCCTTCGTAGCGGTAGGAGTCGTATATGTATCGATAGTAAGTCTTGATGCCGATGTACCATTCGCAGTATTCGTATTCACAGTACTCACTCCACCACCAAAACTAAATGGAACTGACCCAGTTCCTATAAGCGTTGGAGCTATATTATTCTGATAAACATATACTTTTATTTTAGTCTGAGTGCTCGTATTTTTTCCATCCCATATAGTGTACGTATAGAGTCCTGGTCGAAGAAAGTTATTGGTATGTATATTATAAAGCTGCCATCCACCGGTTGGTTCTACTTTTATCGTTCGAGTGATTGATGGATTACTATTCTCATAGATTACCACCGTGTCTGAATTCGCCACTCCTCGAATCGTGAAATATGAGTGCACGGAAGGGTTGTATTCGATCGGAGCATCCGTGATCTGTTTTTCTCAGAGTTTTGTGATGTACGTTCGGGGTTTTACTTGAGTAACTGGAGGAGTGACATTAGTTACGACTGGAGACTGCCCGGTTGCCGTTTTTGGCTGAGAAATGGGTGTAGTCGGAACTGGTGTGGTTTGTGTATTCTGATATTCCCATTTCTTTGTCACAGTATTACAGGTAGGCGACGCTTTCGAGAGGGTTGGTGTAGGAGGCGTACCACATGGAGAGGTTGTTCCAGAGGGAGTTCCTGTGGTTGGAGAAGTAGTTGCAGTAGAAGTACCATCCCCCCCTCCCATGTAGGTTATCCGAGTGTATGCCGTTTCTTCTCCATTTCGGACATAGAGAGTATACGTTCCTATAAGATTCTTCGAAACAATGGGATCATACTTGAGCATATTTCCAGAGAGCCGCCATGTTTTCGTACATATAAACTCAGAACTTCCAGCGGGACTCACTTGGGAACAGATAGAAGTATCGATTTTTTTGGTACCACCAGAAATCGTACAGTTGACCTGCTCGCCCAGCGAGTAGCTATCTTTAGAACACTGGATTTTGAGTGGGTTTGCGGTTGTAGTAGAAGTATCGACAATTTCCCAACTCACTCCACTCTGAGAGGATGTGGTTTGCACTTTCTTCTGGAGGGAAAGTTGTGCCTGCTGATAAAACGCCACCTTTTCTTCCAATTCTTTGATCATACGTTCGTAGTATGCTTTTTTTTGTGCTGGAGTATACTGTGCAGTATTTTTCTCGAGGTTAGTCACATAGAGGTCCACACTTGCCTGAGTAGAACTCGCAGTATATCCACTCTGGAAACTACTTCAGAGGAGTCATATACATACGATGAGAGCTATTGCCCTTCGATATACCGATCGGATCATAAGAAAAAGATAAAAAATAAACACGATTCATGATATGAGTCCGCTTTCGAATTCAAAAGAAAAATATATATTCCTTTTTCTAAAATAATGCACAATATAAAATCACGCTTTCGCGTGATTTTATATTACTTGGACTCGGCGCTCTGTATAACCGTTTGTACGATATCCTGCACTTTAGGATCGGTAGTTACTCACTCGACTCGAAGAAATCCTCCAGAGAGCGTATATAGGTTTTCAGAAATATCTTTTGGAGCTTTCTTATAATACCAGATTCGTACTTCTGAAGTATCAAAACTCTCTACTCCTGACTGAGTGAGACTCACACCGAGCGTATGGAGTGCCCCATCCTTGGCTCAAAATCCTTGGTAGAAGACACTCTTCGGGAGTGCCAATTGGTATCCGATTTTCTCATTCGCATAGACGCGATACTTTCCCGTATTCGTGAGAAGGGATGGATCATGTTCCGTGCTTAGCACGGATGCATCTTGAAGCAACTCAGAACGTTCGATTACCCCCGTATCAGAGAGGAGTTCAGATGCTTCATCACATGCACCAAGCTTCTGCACTTCTATACGAGCTACCTTCGCAAAACATGCATTCGTATAGGTTTTTCCATCTTTTCCACATACGAGACTCTCCTGCTCACTACATGATGGTAATGGCTTCTCATCTTCTACCGGAAGCTGATGAGTCACACGGATAACAGGCTCTTGAGTAGTATCTTCTCCACGAAATAATGATGATGGAAACTGGAATACATACTCTAATAATAGAAGAATAATCACGGTTCCAATAATAGAAGTAGGCACTTTGTATTCCTCGAACCAAGAAGGCGATGTTGCTTTTTTCATATACAAAAGAAAGAAAATAAAACTTCCCTTAAATTCTCGGAAAAAGTGGGAAAAAAGCAAGAAGAAATACGAAAAATCCCCGCGACCAACGGGGATTTTTCATTTTTATAAAGCTAGAACCATATGTATGTTTATACCAAACTCGTACTGGCTGTCGTGATTTCGAACGTATCATCAGAATCTTCGTAGTCATCACCCGCGTGTGAGAAGAATTCTCCCACGTCACGGTTATTTTCGAAGTAACGAAGCGTTGGGATCAGTCGACCGATAATCACGTTTTCCTTGAGACCTTCGAGATTGTCGATCTTTCGTGATGTCGAAGCATCGACGAGTACACGAACGGTTTCCTGAAATGATGCTGCTGAGAGCCATGACTCGGTAAAGAGAGAAATCTTCGTGAGACCAAGGAGCATTTGTACTCCGATTGCCTCCTTGAGTCCTGCCTTCGAGAGTTCACGATTTTCTTTCGAGAATCGGATCACATCGACGATATCACCAGGAAAGAATGTAGAATCTCCTGCATTTGTGATACGAACCTTCGAGAACATCTGGCGAACGATCAGTTCGATATGCTTCGCATTCACCGTTTGACCTTGAGAAGAATAGATTTCCTTAATATCGGATACGATATAGAGTTCTGAAGCAAGAGGACCTGCCGTATCCATGAGGGATTGGAGATTGATATGTCCTTCGGTGAGTTTTGTACCGATTTTCACAATATCTTCTTCCTTCACGAGCAGATTTCGTCCTGCTGGAACGGAACAAGCAACGACCTCTGGCTCAAGGTCTTCGATAACAATCATATCATCCGTGAGCTTAGTAACACGACCCGCCTGAAGTGACTGTATCTTTTGACGTGATTCTTTCGATTTCGCGATAATCTGTTTTTCTTCGACGGTATCTCATTTTTTTACCATTGGAACCATCGTTTCATCCGTGATATAGTACTCACGGGTTTGTTTCTCGAGAGCATGAAGGGTAATAGTTACCTCACCTCCTTCGCGTTCAACAGAGTCAATGCGAGCATCGAATGGAGCGATTTCGGCGAGATATTTCGGATTGCGTGCTTCGAAAAGTTCTTCTACACGAGAGAGACCTGCGGTGATATCTCCTCCTTCTTTCGCCACACCTCCTGAGTGGAACGTTCGCATCGTGAGCTGCGTTCCTGGTTCACCGATCGATTGAGCCGCGATAATACCTACTGGAGTACCAATTGTCACAATATTGTTCGTCGCGAGGTCAAGTCCATAACATTTCTGACATACTCCCTCTTCTGTCTCACACGTCAGCACCGAACGAACCGTAACTGAGCGAGTAGTGGAAGCAAGAATCATCTTGAGGACTTCCTTGGTAATGAGGGTTCCCGCTGAGGCAACGACAGCACCACTGGCATCGAGTACATCTTTCGCAGTATACTTTCCATAGATTTTATTTTCGAAAGTATCTCCGAAAAGAGTTTTTGATTCATCACGTTCGAATTCTTCGAAATGAAGTGTTCCACAGTCGTGTTCACGAACCAAAATATTTGGTGCCGCATCAACGAGACGACGAGTGAGGTATCCTGACTGAGCCGTTTTGAGGGCCGTATCTGCTTTACCCTTTCGTCATCCGTGTGTCGCAATAAAGTATTCGAGCGTCGAGAATCCTTCCTTCAGATTGGACTTGATCGGAAGCTCGATCGTTTTTCCAGTTGGTGATACTACGAGCCCCTTCATTCCACAGAGCTGTGTCACATTTCCCCAGTTTCCTCGGGCTCCTGAATCCACGAGATTGTAGATCGGATTGGATGGATCAAAATTCTTTTTCATTTCTTTTTCGATCTTCGACTTTACGGCTGACCAAATCTGGAGTGACTGGAGATAACGCTCATCTTCGGTTACCAGACCGTGCCAGAAGGCCTTCTGGATATCCTTGATTTTCTCTTCTCCTTCTTTCACGAATCCATGTTTCTCATCTGGAATAATCATATCAAATGCTGATACCGTCAGTCCAGAAAGTGTTGCATACTTGAATCCGAGATTCTTGATCGCATCCGCGAGGTATGCAGTACGTTCACCACCGAGAATATCGAATGATCGAGAAAGGAGCTTTTTTGCTGCACTCTTTCCGATCGTTTCATTCACGAATCCGAGATCAGCTGGAAGAATCTCATTAAAGAGAAATCGTCCATAGGTCGTTTCGAGAATTTTTCCATCGATACGAAGCTTAATAGGCGTATGAAGTGTGATGACTTTATTTTCGTAGGCCATCATCGCATCTTCCCCACTCGCAAATGCAGACTTTGACTCTCCTGCATCCATCTTCGTGAGGTAGTAACATCCGAGAATCATGTCCTGAGATGGGGCAACGATCGGTTCCCCATTCGATGGATTGAGCATATTTTTCGAAGTCACCATGAGGCTCGATGCTTCATTCTGTGCTTCGATCGTGAGTGGAAGGTGTACTGCCATCTGATCTCCGTCGAAGTCCGCATTAAAGGCAGTACAACAGAGTGGATGGAGACGAATCGCCTTTCCTTCGATAAGGACCGGGCGGAATGCTTGGATACCAAGACGGTGAAGTGTTGGTGCACGATTGAGGAGAACGTACTTTCCATCAATCACTTGATCGAGGGTATCCCAAACTTCCTTTGTCTTTTCTTCGATGATTTTTTCTGCGTGTTTCACGTTGTATGCGAGCTCTTTTTCGATGAGCTTTCCGATAACAAATGGCTTAAAGAGAGTTAACGCCATTGATTTTGGAAGACCACATTCGTTCATCTTGAGCTGAGGACCAACGACGATAACGGAACGACCAGAGTAGTCCACACGTTTACCG
>CAZDFE010000005.1:5353-14961 GCA_964504755.1 uncultured Candidatus Peribacteria bacterium | reverse complement strand
ATTCAAGATTAAAAGAAAAGAGCTCGAAAAAGAGTCAGTCGACTGGACCGAGCTTGTGGAACGGACCTTTGACTTTGCTAAATTAGCCAGCGAAACATTCAAAAATGGCAACCTCGAGAAGAAAAAAGAAATCTTCCGTGCAATAGGTTGGAACTGGACTCTGAAGGACGGGAAACTCAATGCCAATCTACAAGATTGGTTTTTGCCGTTTATGAAAATCAAGGAATTACATCTGTCCCCTTTACGAAGGTTGGAACCGACCAAAAAAGGCATCAGCTTCGAGAGAAGTGATGCCTTTGATGACTGATTTACAGGATGGTGGGGGTAGCTGGGTTTGAACCAGCGACCAATCGGTTATGCTTACTTCCATAGTTTTCACTACCCCTTTCAGGTTTGAAGTCTGGACTATCCCTTCATCCGAATCGGATGTCTGCCGTCTAGTCTCTACACCTTTTCGTTCTACAACGAACTTGGCTCGGGATTGCCATTTCTCACTGAATGCAAGAAGAAGGTTTCCCCGAATTTGACAGATAAACATTATGAGATTACTCTCATAACCGCCCTTGTAAATTTTTCATATTTGCTATATTTCCGTTATGAACTGTGTCATATGCTGAAATACATTGTCAGGGAAACAAAAATTGTTTTGTTCCATCTCCTGCAAAAACAAACAACATCAGAGTTACCCGACTCAGAAAGTTCGTGGATTCAAAAGAAAACAGGAACTGATCGAGCGGTTTGGATGAGCATGCATGAGATGTGGTTACAAGAAAAATCTTGGTGCACTCTCATTTCATCATACCGATCCGAGCAAGAAAGTATTCAAGCTCGATGTCCGATCTCTATCAAATAGAACTCAGGAATCCATCGAGAAAGAAATCCAATCATGCATACTCTTATGTCATAACTGTCATGCAGAAGAGCATTATCCTGAGCTGAACTTAGAAAAAGTTATTTAAGCCGACTGCTCTAACCACTGAGCTATACCCCCAAAATAATGAAGAATAAACAATGTATAATGAACAACCCTATAAGTTGTTCATTATTATTTGTAAATTATACATTGTAACTACAGGAACATGGCGGTGGGTCGGGGATTCGAACCCCGGCGGCACCTTGCGGCACCCTACAGGTTTAGCAAACCCGCCTCTTCAGCCACTTGAGTAACCCACCACGTGCGCGGATTATAGAAAAAAGAGGAAGAAATGCAAATTTAGAATCCCTATTTTTCTGAAAAGTAAGAAAGTTTTATTGACTTATATTTTTTATGTACTAAAATATACAAGTTATTTCATAATCATACACATATGTCAGGAGGTCACGGGCACGACGATCATGGTCATGATGATCATGGACACGGAGGGAGTGGTGGAGGCGGATTCGATTTTGGCATCACTTCGATGATCGGCGGATTCTTCGGAGCCGTCAGTGGAGCCAATGCGATGAAGAACTTCCGCGAAGGCAAAGGCGGTGGAGGCGGACATGGACATCACTAAAGAAAAATCCCAAGGAACACTTGGGATTTTTTAGTTATTTAAACATTTTTACTGTACTACCACGACGACTTTCGGCTCCTTTCCGATCTCATGGAGACAGATATCACATGCCTTGCGTTCGACATGAGTGACGAAGCTCTCAGCATCCTTGAATCGAGTGAGATCCTTCAGAATATCCTGGATCGCGATATCGAGTGATTTTTCGAGGGTCAGAACCTGCGCTACTGGCGGAAGTCCGACGGTCGAATACTTGATCGCGAATCCGCTCGATTTCTTTACGATACCGATCACGAGAACTCCCTGAGACGAAATCTGGAATCGATCATGGAGTTCTTTTTCAGCGGTATATCCGACCATGCGACCATCTACGGTAATGAGCTTATGCGAAGCGTATTCATCAGTTTCTCGAACGGTCTCAGGACCAAATTCGAGAATTTTTCCATTTTTCAGGATAATCACCTTATCCTTCGCATATCCGAGTTCATAGGCATTTCGTGCATTTCCACGAAGCATATGCGGGAATCCATAGATCGGTACATAGTACTCTGGCTGAAGGAGATTTATCATTTTTTTCGTATCCTCTTCACGGGCATGTCCCCCCGCATGGATTTCTGATTCTTTGTAGTGGTGGATTTTTGGACCTTGTTGGGTGATAAGATCGAAGAGCCCCTGCACCGCACGTTCATTCCCTGGAATCACGGATGATGAGAAAATAATCGTATCATTGGCTTTCAGGGTCGTATCACGAGATTCTCCCGTAACGATACGCATCAGCGCCGCATAGCGCTCCCCCTGAGCCCCTGTACAACAGATGGTAATCTGATCATCAGGAAGCCTCGCAGCATCTTCCATAGAAATAATGGTTCCAGGTTTTGGTCGAACGTATCCGAGCTTGATCGCAATATCGATATAATTATTCATCGAACGACCAAGGAGTACGACCTTACGGTTATATTTCTCAGCCGTGGAAATAATGAGCATCACACGATCGATAATCGAAGAAAACGTCGCGGTAATGACACGACCCGGTGCCTTTTCGAAAATATCTTCGATCGAATGCACGACTTCTGACTCAGAAATCGAAGACCCAAGCAAGTGAGCGTTCGTCGAATCCGAAAAGAGCGCGCGAACTCCCCGTTTTCCGAGGGTTTCGAGATATTCATAGTTGGTCGATGGACGATTCGGAAGTGGATTCCGATCGAACTTCCAGTCACCCGTATGGACGAATCGACCTACCGGTGTCTCGATCAGAAGTCCAACGGAATCTGGAATCGAGTGATCCACCACAAATGGAGTAATCTGAAAGTGTTTTCCCATCTGAACGGGCTGATAGCGCACATATTCCTTCAGGTTTGGAAGTGCTGCCCCCATATCGGATTGTTTCAGCTTGATGAGCTCATAGGCCATCGCCGTCGCATAGAGCGGTATACCGCGTCCGAGTTGCTCCATGAGGTAGTACACTCCTCCGATATGATCGATATGTCCGTGGGTAATACACGCTCCAACGACTTTTTTCCCACGACAGTAGGTGAGATCAGGAATCGAGGAATTAATACCATACTGATACTGGTCAGCAAATTGGAGACCCATATCGATGATAATCATCTCATCTTCGTATTCGAATCCCATACAGTTGAGTCCTACTTGCTCGGTTCCTCCGAATGGAATCACACGCATCGTGCCCTTTGCGAGCGGCTTGACTCGATCTTCGTGGTGTCCGAGAAATTTTTTGAGTGCCTGAACGGGCGTCAAAAACGGATACGAACGTTTTGGCCGATAGGAATCTTCGAATAGGAAGGAGTCTCCAGGGCGAAGGTTACTTTGCATTTTTTTTCCAGAATCAAAAAAGTTTCTCGGGGCATGTCCCGACATTGTATGTTGTTCTCCAGGATGCTTCTGGAATCGTTTATTTCGCATAAATATTTTGGTTATAAGGTAGAATATATATCTATTTAGGAAGGGATTTTTTCATATTTCGAAGGAGTATCACTTTTTACCCCGAGATTCTCGGTATGAGAATGACAAACGAGTGGGAATTACCGTTCGATAATAATCGGCATGACCACAGGAGTTCGACCCGTCAGAAGGTAACAGTATTTTGTAATCTCACGACGAAATATCTGAACGAGTTCTCCCCGTTCGATACGAGGATTTGCGAGGATCGACTGTTCATAGGTGTGACGGATTCCTTTGAGGATTTCCTTATGGACGCTCATCATCTCATGGGAGTGAACGAATCCACGGGAATCGATAAAAATATGTCCGACAATGGCTCGAGCCTGCATATCTTCTTCAACTACAAACGTCAGCACTCCATTTTCTGCCAATTCTTTTCGATCCTTGAGGACATATCCTGCCTGAAGTCCAACCGAATTTTTGTCGAGAAAGAAAGTATCAAAAGTAAAGCGAAGGGTATGTTTAGACGAAGTTCATTTTTTGAGTTCGATAATCTCCCCTACTTCGATGGGCTCATTCGATGTTCCCAGAAGAAATGAATCCTGTTCCTGTCGAAGCGTATGAACTCCTGAAAGGACAGTATTTTTCCCATGAATTCCATCGATGAAACTCGCATTTCCCGTAGCGATCATAACACCCGTCTCAGTATGACTCAGTGTAATATCAGCGATTTTTCGTTCTGGAATCGATGGAGAAAAGAGCTCGAAAAAACGACAACGATCAAGAAAATCCTGATCCTGTATGCTATCACGAATTTTTGCGATAACTTCACGAGAACCGTATACATGAGGAAAACCGAGTCATTCGAGAATCATACGAAATGGTTCGATCGAAAAATCTGGATCAAGCATGACCCATCCCGCAATTCTATCCCGCTCACTATATGCGAGGCGCATATCAGGAAATGTTGGATACGACGTTCCCATCATTTCGACCGTTCCAAATCCTGTTCCGAAGAGAAGGGTGGTGTCTTCATGTCGCAGAAGAAAAAATGGATCCACCGCTGTTGGTTCAGAAAGAAGAACAAATCGAAGTGTCCCATCTTCATTCTGTGGCAAAAAAGAAGGTTTCATCGATTCAACGAGCTGAATGAGTGGATTTTTTGGGATCTTTGGAGTCGGTGCAGAAACATTTGCTCCAGGCAATCGTTCTCGAAATGCTGATTTTCGCGGATCAGCAGGACGACGGTGTGTCGGTACAGGAGCAGGAGGCTGAACCGGCTTGATCGAAGATGCACTATTCGGGCGCGACTTCTCAGAAAATATCTTTTTCGAATCAGAAAAAGTACCAAAAGCGATATCATGCGTATCGCCAAAAATGTTTGACATAACAAAAAAGAATAATAAACCATTCGAAATTGCCCCTATATTGGCAATAAAAAGAATGAGATGTTATCAAGCACTCGAATCATCCAGTATGGAATATCAACAAAGAAGAATCGGAAACTTGATGAACAAATCAGTAAAAACCGTATTTTCACTGAACTTTCCACCAAGAAAATTATGGAAGGAGTATATAAACTATTCGAGGGAATTCAAGTATTTTTTCACAGAAATAGGAATTTTTGTAGTATCCCAGAGATAATTCGGAATCGTCTGAGTACGAAAATCCGTCCCGATAAATTCTCAACGCTGAAATACTTGTTCTGAGAAAAAAAGATATTTTTGACGTAAGGATTCGTTTTTGATAGCTCGATCAGCAAACTCAGCATTATGAAACATGTAGAAGACAAAAGACTCTGCAAAATCCTCATACCGATTCGTCGCAGCATATCCTGATACAAAGCTCCCACTCCCTTCTCATGATTTTTTTATAGTGGTATTACTCCAACTAATTGCATAAAACGTTTCCGATGGATCAATGCCACCATTCGCGATCAGATAGTAAATATCCACATAATGAGCAATTTCATGAGCCAAAAGCTTGATAAATTCACTATCACGAGCCACATATGGGGAAAGTGTAATAGACCGCCCCTTCATTTTCCCTCTTGGTTCTGTTTGCTTCGAATCAATCACGATGGAAAGCGCACTATATCAGAATCGAAAAGAGTCAGCCGAAAGCATCTCTTCAATAAGTTGCTTTCTTACCTCACCATTCTTCACACTTCCGAGCGTATTAACACTAAAACCCTCTCCTGCAAATACCGGAAAAGCCCCAATAATACCCATCGAAAGTACCAAGAAAAAAGAACGAAGCATACAGGCTATAGCAATTATGTAGTCGCGACAATATCATAGATAAATCGCACGAGAATATCCACAAGACCGAACGCACCCATAAGCAAGAGAAGGCCAATCGCCGCATATATTCCAGTAGATTTCGCGTGTTTCAATTTTTCATCATCACCATACGCTGTCGTATACTGAATCCCCGAAAATACCAACGCCCCTACCGCCAGAAGAGCACCTAATTGGATAACGCGTTTTGCCACACTCGCGATTCGATCCTTAATGCCCTGAATATCTGAGGGTCCATCTGGAGAAATACCATAGGTACCATTCGCACAGGCCTTCATAAACTGAGTAAGACCATTCGGATTGGCCTGAAATGTACAGTTCGAAATACCCGCATCAGCAAATAAGAATGATAATGGAATAGAACAACTAAGAATCAAAAGAGAGAAAATGCGAAGCATACGATAAAATTTAGAGGGCAATTTGGCTAATAAGTGTAACAAAAAGATATGCGCACATAACGGCAATGAGTCCGATAGCAGTATAACTGAGTGACTTCCATGCTTTTTTCATTTTTTCTTCATCCCCCTCTGCCGTAAGTAGAGTATACGCAATATAGATAGCTACCCCGACAACCGCAAGTGGAAGAACGAGCCGAAGGAGAATCTGTTCTGCATAGGAAATAAGGCTCATGAGCGTCCAGGAAGTAGAATCTCGAATTAAACTCCCTTCAATGTTTTTTCAGAGGAGCACCCTATCAACACCCGTAGCAAAAGAAGTGAGTGGGGAGAGAAGTAGAGAAAGGAATAAGCCAATAATTATTTTCATACAACATTATAACTGAATAGTACCAACGAACTTAATGATTCCATAGGCCGCACCCGCGAGAAAGACACCAATTAATCCATATATAATCGTATAACGAGCTTTTTTCACTTTTTCATCATCTCCAGCAGAGAATACCATCTGTATTCCCGCCCACGTAATAGCAATCACTCAGAGTACTCATGCAATACCAATTCCATACGCAATAATCGCGGCTATAACATCAGATCCATCAGCATTTGGCACTGGGAGGATTCCACCCCCACTATTACCAGCCGTTGGATCGAGAATTTCGACAAGAGCAGAAACAAATGATGTCGGAATCAAAAGAAGGCATACAAAAAGAAAGCGTTTCATAGTTTTAACTAATAATATACTGAACGACTCTCATGATAGAAAATGAGAAGAACGCGATGAGCACGGCTACAATATTCCACTTAATGATTGTTTTTGCCTGACTTAATTTCTCACTATCACCCGCCGACAGGATATAGTAATACCCGGCAACCATTAGGGAAATGCCAGCGAGAATAGGAACCAAATACAAGAGAATCGTTGATATTTTCCCAAGCAAGAATTCAAAGGCAAATTTCCCCGAAACGGTAGCCCCACAATTCGAAGAATGCATCGGATCCATATTACAGAGATCGAGCTGAAATGCAGAACTCGACATATCATCCGTACTACTCGATACATTCGTAGCATCAAGGGCAAATACATACCATCCCGAAAATAATACACTCCAAATCGAGAAAAAAAGCAGAAAGAGTCGAAGCATAGAAAAAAATGATTTTCAGCACTATACCACATAAGGAGAAAAAATCCAAAAAAAACAGAAAAAAGACAATTTGCAAAAAAAGGGTTTCTTTATAGAATAGGCGCGTTTTTTATACTGAATTCTATGACTTATATTCTTGTTGCTGTCTCCATCATTGTTATTCTCATCATCATGATGCAATCAAAAGGAAATGGACTTTCCATTATTCCAGGTTCTGGCGATTTTGGTAAATTCGAACGACGTGGTCCAGAAAAAACACTTCATACTATAACCATTGCACTGGTGGTTGTTTTTGTACTCATCTCTCTCTATCTGTATTTTACTCGATAATTTCTAGAGAGAACCCTCTTTCCTTATGACACTCACTGAACTTCGTAAACCAATTCTTATCACGGCGATAACTGTTTTTTTTGCGTTATTGTTGCATCTTATTGGTGTCTATGTTTATGAGGGTGGCGAACCTATAGGAGTTCCTGGAGGAAGTATTAGTATTGGTATTGTGGGAGAATCGCCGAATATTCCGAATCCACTGGAGTATGGGCAGGGGAAATATAGTGATCTCATACTCAAGTTTATGTTCCGATCGGTCATACGATACGATGCAAAGCTCTGAGAATATACGGCTGATATCGGTTCTTGTGATATACGCGATCTCTCAAAGATTCACTGTGAGCTCAAAAAACAGCAACTTTGGTCCGATGGCACGACGATTCAGATCGAAGATATTATTGCAACCTATAAGGCATTTCAGGCAAATCCAGGCAGTGAAAAAATGAGAGCATTTCTTAATGGAGTTACCATAACAAGCAAGGATAAGAATTCTGTCGATCTGACGAGTAAGGAAAAAAACTCCCTCATGCTCGATCTCCTGACATATCCTATTATTCGCAGCGATATGCTCGAACGTATTCGTACAGGACGACTCGCATCTGATGGATATGTAACATCAGGACCCTATGTCTTTTTCGAAAAAGATACGAATACTCAATATGGATATGATCGTATTACTATAACTCGCAATACGAAAAATGGTGGGGAGGGTTGGCTCGATAAATACCATTTCCTCTTTTTTCCTGACTTTCCATCACTTGAGCGGAGTATTGATACGGTCAGTGTCATTATTCCACCAGCCAAAAATGAGATTATTCCCGTAGGACCACGTTTTGCGCCATATCAGTATTCGTTCTATGAATTTATCGGACTCTTTCAGAATACAGATAGTATTCACGCTGATATCCGAAAACCACTCGCACTTGCCTTTAGCTCGAGTTTCTCAGGACAAATTGCAGAACATGAGCGACCAATTCGAAATATTTTTGGCGATCAATACCTACTCCCTCCAGAAAAAGTAACACGAGATCTTGCTGATGTTATGCGCGAACGTCGCTACATGAAGATAGCCGAACGAATCAGTCTCTTGGATGCGACGAACATCGTGCTCACGGGAGCAAGTATCCAATATGGTACAACGAACTTCTTTACACTTCCTGGGAAACAAAAAGTCCTATTTAGCGAAATAGCGGAAGGAAGTATACTTCTGACTGGCAATGTTCCAACAAGTGCTCAATCCGTATTTATCAATGGGTACGAACTCAAGGAATTTATTCCAGGAAATGCGAAATTCAGTTATAGAGTAGCCCTCGAGAATCAGACCCTCAAAGAAGGAAAAAATACCTACACTCTCGAAACGCTCGATGCAAATGGAAAAAGAGAAGTTCGCGAAACACTTACCATCTACTATGCCCAAGATGGACTAAAACTAAAAACCATGCGGGAGCAAGTAGAACAAGAGTATCTCGCAAAATTAAATACTCCAGAACTGGTTGCAGAGCGACAAAAATGAATTCAAGATAAAAAAACAAAGCTCAATGCGCTCGATCCACGATACTATTATAATGATGCACTAGAACCATTTGAGCTCACTGTAGCCCATGCTGGAGAACCAGCATCACTCGTGAATTATGCCAAACAAGCAGAGACGACTCTTACCCATCTCGGAATCAAGAGTACGATTCGCCCAATCTCCACGAAGGACCTCCAATCCATGCTCCAAAAGGGGAAGAAAGACTATGACATTATTCTCATAGGATTTGAGGCGACGGGTCGCGTCTCTCGAGTTGGTCAAGTATTTCTCTCGAGTGAAGCAAAAAATGGTATTAATTTCGCAAAAATTCAAAGCAAACAACTCGATTCCCTTTTTGCCCAGCTTCGTACCGCAACAGAAAAAAATATTACAGAAGAGACGATTAAAAAAATTGTAACCTACTTTCAAGAAGGCGCATTCTTCACGCCCATATCGAGTCCCATTCATACCCTCTATATCGATAGAAATTTAAAATGAATCATTCCGATTGATATATTTCAGGACATTACCAC
>CAZDFE010000005.1:0-5343 GCA_964504755.1 uncultured Candidatus Peribacteria bacterium | reverse complement strand
CCACTCTCCATACTACCCTCGCAAAAGCAAGTATAAAAGAAGAATACCTCATTCATACTGATGGAAAAGGTCTATTGCATTTTATGAAATGGGTCATCCAGCACCTCTCCCAAGGAGGTAACTAAATTTGATTTTTATCCCACTCCATTGTATCGTGAAAGAATCCATTGTATTACATGCCTGGGAAGTGGTAACTCGTTTCCCATCACTCAAAAAACTCAATTTTTTTCCATCATTCATTGGAATGGTTTGGCTTTTTTTAGTACTCCTGTATCAACTCACATTTACATACATCAGTGTATTTCATCTCGAAGATAGCTTTATTCAGCTCATATTCGACTTTATCCATAAAGATTATTTTAGTGAGGTACTTATTGGATTGGGACTCATATTTATTCTCTATATGGTGCTCGTTCCCTTGGCTGAAGGCGGAATCATCGAAATGATTCATTCCTACCGAAAAACAAATGGTGAAAAAGTACGTCGTACCTTCCAGGGGATATTCGATGGACTTCGTCATTTTCTCCCCCTGTTCGAATCACATAATGTGGTTGCCATCTTCCGTCCCCTCTCCATCATTACATTCTATATCTTATTATTGCGAATATTCGGAACAAAATATCTCATGCCAATTTCCTATGTTATGGGAGGCTATTTGATATTTTCATTCTTCCTGAATATGTGTTTTGCCTACACGAAGTATTTTATTATTTTCGAACACAAGTCAGTAGTACCCGCGCTCGCAGCATCAACCAGCATGGCAGTTCGGCATATTGGGATCACGATGCAACTCTACTACACCATGGTACTTCTCTACCTTCGAACCATTCTTGTGGCAATATTTTTTCTCGTTATCCCCTTCTTTCTCTCAGGTATTGTCGCCTTTTTCACGATCCAAAGCGTTGTCATCACCCTAATAACACTCTCACTTCTGGTGTGCGTAATACTATTTATTTTTATTGCACATCTGAATTCCACCCTCGAAATATTTGTCGAGGCAACCTGGTATGAGGCGTACCAACTCTGTAAAAAAGAAGATACCGAAGATGGTCACCACGAAGAAAGCCATGGGCATGGAGATATCCATGGTGCTCATGAACATACAGACCATCACGATGGTCACCACGATACCCATCACTAATCGATGAATATATCACAAAAATCTTCCTGTATGCCATCATTACGATACTCATGAATGGCATTTTTTATCGCCAAGAGTCCTATAAGAGATGCATTTCGTCGACGTGGCGAAATATCGGTTCCAATCAGACTCTGAACATAAGATTCATTATAGATCAGGATTTCATCGAGCGAAAGACCAATGCTCGCTTCGAGCGTAATTGCCGTACATGCGGTCGCGACGATCGACATATATCCATCAAAGGATGCTTCGATAATTCTATCATCCTGGATCAGAAGAAATACTTCAACTACATCCGCACACACACGATTATGTTCACGATATCGAATGGTAGGATTTTCGAGGATGAACTTATTCGCAGGCTGATTCGAATATTCGATAATGAGACTATTGGTATCCATAGGATATTATGCGGTAAGAAGGAATAATTCACGAAAAAATGCATCGATATCTTCGGTCGTATTGTAGATATAGAGACTCATACGAAGCGATGCAGGAATCCCATAATAGGCATGCAATGGCTCAGTACAGTGATGTCCAGCACGGACTGCAATGCCTCGATCCGCGAGAGCATCAGCAATATCTTTCGGATGATGACGATCGAAGGCGAAAGAAAAAGCTCCAATGCGCTGATGCATGTCCTGTGGCCCAATAAGACGAACGCCATTGGGGAGCTTCGAAATATACTTCAGTACATGCATGACCAACATTTGTTCGTGTTTTACTATCGCCTCATATCCTCATTTTTCTTCGATATACAGAAGGGCTGCCCCTAGACTCGCTGCTCCCGCAATATGAGGAGTTCCTGGTTCATAGCGATACGGCAATCATGCTGCCTCATAGCCAGATTCTGATACAGCATTGATCGCCCCTCCTCCGCAAAATGCGGGAAGCATCGATTTGAGAAGTTGTTTTTTTCCATAGAGAATACCAATCCCCGTGTCAGACATAATCTTATGTCCCGTAGCAATAAAGAAATCAATATCATATCGACTCACATCGATCTGGAAATGAGGAAATGACTGACTCCCATCGATGACCAAGAGGGGACGATCTGCGAGCTTTCGCATCATATATCGTCTAAGAACTTCATGAACTGCATCTATATCCAGAGTCGCACCCGTGACATTCGATGCACCAGAAAGAGAAATGAGCTTAACATTTGGTGTTATTTTTTTCGAAAGATCATCGAGATCGATACGGCCCTCTGGAGTAATATCGATCCACTCGATCTGAATGGAATATTCCTCAGCGATAATCTGCCACGGTACAATATTTGCATGATGTTCCAGACGAGAAAGTAGTACTACATCACCCTTTTTGAGTACCTCTGACTTTACGAGCGAGCGAGCGAGAAGATTGAAGGCATAGGTAGCATTATACGTATAAATAATCTCATGGGGTGAGCTTGCTCCCAGAAACCGAGCCACTCGTTTTTTCGAATCATCGTACAATGCCTCCGCTCGCTCAGAGAGATCATAGGAACCACGATGAATATTCGCGTAAGAATGAGAAAAACAATCCGAAAGGGATCGAATCACTCGATCCGGCTTCTGTGCACTGGCTGCAGAATCAAGGAAAATAGTACCCGGAACTTCTCGCAAAAATGGAAAATCATTTTGAAACATAGAGCAGAGGATTACCAAGGAAATAAAGAGCTACCAGAATTTGCAGTCTGTACCACATGAATTCGATCAACATAGTCTGTCGCCTCACTCACGATATCAGGCCATTCTTCGAGTGTTTTGAGTTCTTCGAATAGTTCTAGAGCTTCCTCGAGTTGTTCATTCTCAAGGTACATAATAGCTCGTTCGAGTTGATAGTTTGGATTTTTACGAAGATCAGCATCGGAAATAGATTGCAATACCTGAAGAGCTCGACTTTTATCTCCTACCAGACGCAATGCAGTGATGTAAAGAGGACGAATCATATTTGATCCCGAATAGGCTTGCAATCCGTGTTCTGCCCAAGTTCGTGCTCGTGTATTCTCACCAAGAGAGAGTGCTGTAGAGACCCCGACTGCAATATCATCTTCGAGAACATCCTGTTCTTGCAAGAGGTAATTCATTACTTTCATTACCCCATTCATATCTCCGAGAAGAAAATAATTATACGCAAGACGTCGCTCAATATCGGTTTTTGGCGAATATCCAGCAAGGATAGCATTATTGAGATAGAGATTCGAAGAAATATAGTCTCATAAGAAAAAATATATCTCCCCCAAAAATGCCATAGCATCCGTATCTTGGGGAGCATGTTCGATATACTGCAAAAATAATTTCTGAGCATTTTCATATTCCCCGAGCATAAATAGTGCTGTAGCTCGTAATTTCACGACTTCGAAATAGTCTGGGCGGGTATCCAGTATTTCTCGAGTTAGTCGTTCCACGGCACGAAACATGCCCTGTTCATAGAGCTTTACGGCAATTGCGAAATTTCGATACTGATAATCAGGGCTGATCTTATAGGCGTTTTTCGAGGTTGACGCAAGTTCGGTCAATAACTGATACGATCCAGAATATGATTCTATCTGAACCACACAGTTATGTATGCCTGTATAGCACACATCAATCGTATGAAAATACTCATATAAACCAGTTCCCGTCTGAATTTTTGCTATTTCTCACATACGATCTGTCTCTGTTTCATCGAATAAGAGAGCATTGAAGAGCTCGGTGCGTTCGCTTTCGGTTAATTCAGCAATAGGAACTTGGATATATTGAGTATACGCTTGTTTCCATTGTTTTTGGAGAAAATAAACATGTGCAATTTTCTTACGCACCACCTGATCGTCAGGGAGCTTTTCTGCAACTTCGAGATAGTACCGAAGTGCCTCCTCTGGAGCATTACGCAGGGAATAATAATCCCCCTTACGAATACCGACGATTTGAGACTTTCGTTTCTTTGCAAGCTTTATTTTCTCATCTGGATCGAGATTCGTCTGGTATCGAGCTCATTCACCCGAAATCACTGACAATCATGAGGAATCAGTATGAGAAGAACAAGATGTAGCGAGCATAAGGACAATAAGCCCAACTGAGAGAGGAAACTTCATGCATGTACTATAATGAAAAGGGAGAAATAGAGTAGTTTATTTCGTATAAATAATTGTCAATTATATGAAATAATGTATACTCCAGCTCTCAATTTTCGTTTTTATTTTTCTCATTGGATATGGACACGTCGTACGACCTCACTGCTTACTCCTATAGCCTCCCAAAAGAACTCATCGCAGAAACCTCAGTAAAACCGCATCACAATGCCAAACTCATGGTGATCAACAAGGAAACTGGAATGATCGAAGCGGAATCAACTTTTTGGAATCTCGACCAATTTCTCGGAAACGATCGGGTACTATTTTTTAATAATTCGAAAGTTCTTCCCGCTCGAATCCCTCTGAGAAATAGGATGATTCGCCGCTCTGATGGAAGTATTGGGCATATTACAGAAGGGGAGATTTTATTTTGCAAGAAACTCGATACTGATCGATTCGAATGCCTTGTTCGTCCTGGAGCAAAGTTTCGCAATAATACAAAAATTGTTTTTCCAGAATGAGAAATCGAAATACTCGACATGTCAGACACAGGTCGAGTCATGACCACACACGGAACAACGATCGAAGCCATCATGGAACAATATGGCGAACTTCCACTTCCACCCTATATCACCTATAGCAAAGAAAAGGAAAAAGACTATCAAACCGTATTCGCGAAGAAAGAAGGTTCCGTAGCAGCACCCACCGCTTCCCTCCACTTTACAACGGAACTTCTAGAAAAACTATCTCTCCAAAAAGAATACGTTACCCTCCATGTCTGACTCTGAACGTTTAAATGAATTCAAACACCTGATATTCGATCGTATCAGATTCATGGAGAAATGGTAGAGATCGAGCTCAGCATCTTCGAAACGATCGCGAACATACGGGCTCAGGAGAAAAAAATAGTCGCCGTCGGAACCACATCTTGTCGGACTCTGGAATCACTCCCACATCTCTGGAAAGCATTCTCCCCAAATGAAAGATCCCGATTGAGTCCTGGAACTCAACAATTCTGGAACGAACGAGCAAAAAATGCCAATACTTCATACATAAAAGATGTTCACATAGAACAGAATCAATGTTTTTTCGAAACATCAATCTATATTTTTCCTGGAATTCCATTTCGAATAGTCGATGAACTTATTACGAATTTTCACCTTCCGGA
>CAZDFE010000004.1:1713-15895 GCA_964504755.1 uncultured Candidatus Peribacteria bacterium | reverse complement strand
TCCTTGTACGTTTCACGACGAGCAATTTCAGCACCGTTGAGACGACCACCAAGTTTTACCTTGATTCCAAGTCCACCCTTTTCCATAGTTTTGGCGATAGCATTCTTAATAACTCGACGGTATGGCATTTTCTTTTCGATCTGGCGAGCAATAGAATCTGCAACGATAGATGCTGAGAGTTCTGGCTTCTTTACTTCCTTTACTTCTAAGGAGAAGTTGTATCCAGGAAAGCGAGAAAGAAGAAGATCCTTAAGAGCGTTAATATTCTCATCATTATTTCCGAGAACGAGTGCTGTACGAGAAGTGAAAATCACGACCGAGAGAGCATTTTCTCCTGAATGATTCATGAATACGTTCGCAATTGGAAGATTCTTGAAGTGCTTCATGACGATAGAGCGGATCGCTACATCTTCAGATACACGGCTTGCATACGTCTTACGATCGTAATACCCCGTTGAGCGCCAAGTTTTGATATATCCAATACGGAATGCCAGTGGTGAAACCTTGTGTCACATAGAATGAGTAGAGAAAGAATTATTTTACAGAGAGAGTGAGGTCAACATGAGACGTTCGCTTCAGAATGCGATGTGCTCGACCTCGAGAAATCGGATTAATACGACGATACACCAGTCCAGCAGAAACGCTGACAAGACCAATGGAGAGATCAGCAACATTTTGATTGTCATTATTGACCGCGTTGGCTACAGCGCTCGCTACTACCTTGTACATAATCTGAGCTCCTTTTTTTGGCATAAATCGAAGCGTATCGAGAGCATCCTTGGCTGTCATGTTACGAATGATGTACGCAATCACATTGAGCTTTTTTGGTGAAATACGAACATTTTTAACGGAAGCTTTCATAAGAAATGAGTTATTAAGTTATTAGGCTGAGTAATAGACTACTTATTACCAGAGTGACCCATGAATCGACGAGTAAAAGAAAACTCACCCAGCTTGTGTCCTACCATATCTTCTGTAACAAATACAGGGATATGTTGTTTTCCATTGTGAACTCCAAAAGTATGTCCAACAAACTCTGGAGCGATAGTACATGATCGAGACCATGTCTTGATAACCGATTTCTTACCACTAGCATTAAGCGCTTCTACTTTCTTGATTACGCGAATGTCAATGTAAGGTCATTTCTTAAGACTGCGAGTCATATAAGGTTTGATTTAAAAAATTTAGAATGGAGTGTATGGGAATTAGCCTTGAAGTTTTCCAGTACGAGTTCTCATAATCCAGCGATCAGTATACTTTCGAGAACGAGTCTTGATACCACGAGCGAGTTTTCCCCATGGAGTCTTTGGACCCTTTCGCTGACCAACTGACTGATGCCCTTCACCTCCTCCGTGTGGATGGTCTACTGGATTCATCGAAGAACCGAGAACCGTAGGACGCTTATTCATCCAACGAGAACGTCCTGCCTTACCGATTGTGATCTGATTCCAATCAGAATTAGAAACAGTACCGATAGTAGCATAACACTGCTTGTGAACGATTCGGATTTCTCCAGAAGGCATCTTCAGTTGTGTGTATTCACCTTCTTGAGAGAGAACGAGAGCGCTCGAACCAGCCGAACGAATCGTAGAAGCTCCCTGACCAACAATCATTTCTACATTGTGTACCTGAAGTCCTGTTGGGATATTTCCGATTTCCATACGATTTCCAGCGACTGGTTTTGCTGTAGGAGCGGTAATAATTTCGTCTCCAACTTTCATTTCTGCATGAGCAAGAACATATCGACGTTCTCCATCACGATAACAAACGAGAGCAATGAATCCAGAACGGTATGGATCGTATTCGATCGTTTCTACACGAGCAGGAATTCCTTTCTTATCGAGAACAAAATCAACGATACGATAGAGTTTCTTATGTCCACCTCCTTGATGTCGAACCGAGAGACGACCCGCACTATTACGTCCTGCATTATTTTTCTTGTAGTACGTAAGTGGCTTGTATGGTTCATTGGTAGTGAGTTCCTCATACGTGAGACCCGTCATGAATCTGCGTGATGGGGTGGTGGGCTTATACTTCTTGATTGGCATAAGGAGATAGCTAGAGACTAATAATTAAAAAGCGACGATTACTTGATGACCTCAAAGTTGGCAATTTTCTGTCCAGAAACAAGACTTACCATAGCTTTCTTCTGAGAAGGACGCTTGCGAGCCATACCTGTTTTTGTATTGTGAAATTTTTCTCGAGTATGAGAAACATTTACTTGTTTTACATCAACTCCGTAGATAGTCTTAAATGCATTTTTTACATCGATCTTGGTTGCAGCCGAGTCAATAATACAAGTATAGACACCGCGAATTTCCGCGTCAGTCGACTTATTCGTGACGACGAATTGCTTGATGACAGAATAGAGAGAGTTCATAAGGTTTGAGTTATGGAAGAGGAGTATCCGAGGATCGAAAAGTATGAATAGATTCTCGGGATAGGGTCGACTTATTTAGAAAAATGTTCGTAGAGATGATTGAGAGCAGCTTCAGAAAGAATGAGATCGCTGTACTTCAGGAGTGAGTGTGGGTTGAGATATTCAACATTTACAATCTTCACCTGTTCGAGATTCCATGCTCCGAGAACGAGGTCTTTTTCTTCTCGAGTGATAGCAATGAGTGGCTTCTTTGCTTCAATTGCAGTAAGAAGTGTCTTCATTCCCTTTGTCTTCTGTGCATCAGTACCGAATGACTCGATTACCTTTACATTGTTATCAGTTGCCTTCGTAGAGAGGAGAGAAAGAAGAGCAAGACGACGTTCCTGATTATTCATCGTGAGGGTAAAGTTTCGTTCATTACGAGGACCGAATACCGCACCACCACCACGACGCATAGGAGAACGACGATCACCCATACGAGCATTTCCTGTTCCTTTTTGCTTAAATAATTTTTTTGTAGAACCAGCTACTTCACCACGATGCTTTGCGTGAGCAATAGCAATACGTCCGTTTGCTTGTTGAAGAACCAGGAGACGGTGAATAAGACTCATGTTTGGAGTCACACCGAAGTGAGAAGCCTGAAGGTCAATCGTACCCTTTGTTTTTCCGTGTGTGTCAAAGAAAGGAGCTTTCATAGAGAGATATTTTAGAATTTAGGTTTTAGAATCAAGATTGAAAACTAAAACGTGAGAGTAATGAGAGAGTTTCTTGCTCCTGGGATTGGACCCTTGACAGCAACAACTCGAAGATCTTTATTTACGAGAACGAGTGGAACATGCTTGAGAGTGATACGATCGAGACCCATATGTCCGTGCATTTTCTTTCCTGGTTTTGTACGGCGAGGTTTTCGATTTCCGATAGAACCAAGCGCACGGTGGAATTTTGAACCATGAGAAGCAGGACCTCCGTGGAAGTTCCAACGCTTCATTGCTCCTTGGAAACCCTTACCCTTGGAAATACCAACGAGTGTGAGCTCTTCTACTCCTTCGAGAACATCGAGAGAAATCTCATCTCCTTTGTTTACGTTTTCGAATGCTCCAGTACGAGGAACTTCACGAAGTGTTACTGCCTTTCCATATACCATATGGAGCACAACTGCTTCGTATCCATCATTCTCTACTGTCTTTACCTGAGCAACAGTAAGAGTTGGAACCTTAATAAGAGTCACAGGAGTGAACTTTCCATTGTGAATGACTCGCGTCATTTCGAGTTTTTTTCCGATAATTCCAGCCATAATATATGAGGAAATAGATATTAAAATGAGAGGTTGCAAGGAGTCACCCGAATATCGGGGGGTTACCCAGCAACATCACTGTCTTTATTACAAAAGTGACGGGATTATATGAAAGAGATATTAAATGTCAAAATGTTTTTTCGAAAATAAGCTTCCATATGACCTGGGTCAGAAAAAAAGGAGTCAGATTCGATTCATACGTACAAAAAATGTACACGGATTTTGCAATCATAAGCACTTCGTATATAGTGGCGATTATGTATATAAAAGCAAAAAAATCTCTCGGACAAAATTTTCTCATCGATCCAGAAGCACTCTCGGGTATTTCGACGTCGATCGAAGTCACTGGCAAGCGTATTATCGAAGTGGGGCCTGGATATGGGGCACTCACGGAATACCTCATCCACCAGAAACCAAGTCAGTTCGATCTGATCGAACTCGATACGGATATGATCGAGATTCTCGAGGAACGTCAGGAGAAAGAATGGAAGGCTCCAAATTTCTCCATCCACCATCAGGATGTTCTGAAATTTATTCCCGAATCTTCTCCTTATTCAGTGATCGCGAATATCCCCTATTATATTACGAGTCCGATTCTCTTCCATTTTCTCTATGATATACCGACTCCGCCAGAATCTATGGTTATCATGATGCAGAAAGAAGTCGGTGAAAAAATCCTGGAAGGACGCGCCCGAAAACCACATCACTCTTTTCTATCACTGGCGATGGAACTCGTGTGTGCTGATATCGAAATCGTTCGATACGTTGGGAAAGCATCATTCAATCCTGCACCAAAAGTCGATTCGATCGTTCTTAAATTCTCAGTAAAATCAGAACGTGATACTGCCACCGAATCCCACCTCCTCGAACTCTGGAAAGTTGCCTTCACACATCCACGAAAAACACTCCTCGCCAATCTCAAGTGATCCATATACGATATCGAAACCATAAAAAAAACCCTCACTGAGCTCGGATATGATGAGCGAGTGAGGGCGGAAGCGGTGAAGATGGAGGATTGGAAAAGATTACACTAAAGGAGACTCTTTTATACTATATCTTTGCACTACGGAATCTGATTCCATATATAGAACTCTTTTGATTTTTTTGGTGGAACACTTATACCCCCTGAGCTCCTTGTTTCCAGGAGGAGCAAGGGGATTTATTATCTAACCCTTTCTGAATATGAGATTCTCTCGTAGAATCTTCCTCTGGAAGCAATGCTGGGAATTCGATTTTTCGATTTCCCGAAAGCGTTTCGTGAAGCGAACTACTCGCTCGTCACGATAAAGAAAAATCCCCGCTCGAACGGGGATTTTTCAAAGGAGATTTATTTACCTTTCTGAGGTATTCTTCTTTCGAAGACGTTGTTATTGTATCAGATTTCTCTGAAAATCAAACTTTTTTCTACCGCTTCCCCATCTTTACCACAAAAAACCCTTCCGTTTCATCGCTTGGCAGGATTCGTACTGCCTTCTTCATATCTTCTACGTAGCTCGCACCATTCCAGGAAGTGAGTCCCGACTTCCACCAGGGACGACCCGAAAGTCCGAGCATGATATCCTGCAACTTCATATCAGGATGTTCTCGAAGGAGCTGTGCGACTACTCCTTCATTTTCCTCAGGTGCCAGCGTACACGTCGAATACACGATCGTTCCTCCTGACTTGAGCGCGCTCACTGCCTGAGCAAGTAACTCATACTGGAGCTCTGCTTTTTTCTCGATATTTTCGAGTGACCAGAATCCATAACTTTTCTCATTCGAAAGGAGAATCCGACCTTCCGCACTACATGGAGCATCGATCAGGATACGATCGAAGAGAGGAAGCGTCTGATCTTCTCACTCTGATGAAATCTTTGGTTCGATATATTTCGCGTATTTTCCTTTTTTATGGATTTCATCCCCCGTTATTTCGAAATCGCCTTCGAGGTATTTTTTTGCATCGAGTTTAATCCCACGAACATTCGTTGCACCCTGAAGGCGAACATTATGCATGAGTTTATCGAAACGAATCTGATTTTGTTCGATAGCAAATATAGAGCCAGTATTATGCATCAAGGCTGACATTTGCGTTGTTTTCGACCCAGGGGCGGCACAGACATCGAGAATCGTTTCTCCTGTTTTTGGAGCGAGTGCGAGCACGGGAATCAGACTCGAGATCGACTGGAGGTAGATTTTTCCATCGTAGAACGCTCGACTGCCTTTCATTGCATATTCGTAAACTCGATCGAAACAATACGCTCCTTCGATACCCGGAAATAACTCTGTCAGAATCCCTTTTTCCCTGAACTCATCGAACACTTCTTGTCCGTCAGTTTTGAGAGTATTGATACGAAATGAGCCCTTGCGCTCCTGAGAAAAAGCCGTGAGAACACCCAGGAAATCTGATCCGAGAATTGATTCTAGGCGGGAAGTGAGAAGAGATGGAAGCATGAAGAAAAAATTATTTTATGAAACACTTATCGCCATAGGCATCCAGAAAAGCCTTCTCATTATCACGAGACTTCTCTTTCCACTCATCAGGATCTCCAAAATCAGCAAAATCCTTGTACCATGTATGAGAAAAACGGGGTCGATGGGCTGCCTTAATGGGACACCAGTATCTTTCAGTTCGTGCACCAATCTCAACCGCATACGCAAAAAGCCCATTCACATAACTACAATACAGACAATTTAATTTTTGAATCAAATTCAAATAATCCAGAAATCGACGTTCATAGATAAAATAATCTGAGCGCTTTACCTTGGGGATTCGATAGCAAGAAAAGGCAGTCCACTGATAGATTGTAAGTGCAAGATCGAGTATGAGCGCGGGAATGAGCATTCCATAGATAAACGGCATAGAGAGTAAGCTCCTCCATCCAATAGAAAAAGCATAGTGCCACGAACTTTCTCGATAGGCCTTATTTTTCTGTCGAATGAGCTCAGAAAAGCGTACTCGTTTCCCCTCAAAATAAAATCAATATTTCTCCTTCAGAGAATCATACTCTTTCGAAAGCTCACCACGCAGGGTTTCAATTTTTGACAGTATTTCTGATATGGTTGATCGCATCATAGTATGTTTGATTACATTATTCTCCTGATCCCACTACTACCTTTGCATGTCGAAGGACACGATCTCCGATCAAATACCCCTTTTCGAACTCTTGGAGGATCTTTCCTGCTTCTCCGGGCATCTGCGTCATGACATCATGTCGGTCTGCATCTACTTCCGAACCAATGGAAACAAACGATCGTACTCCCTGTGATTCGAGATATTTTTCGAATCCAGCAAATACCGAACGAATCCCATCGACAAATCCATCTCCTTCGACTCCCGATTTTAGGGCAACCGCTCGTTCAAGATTATCAACCTGGGAAAGGAGGGGAAGCATGATTTTTGCGGACAGAAAATGAACCATTTCTGTCTTATCTCGTTCCATTCGCATCAGAAGATTCTGATAGTCTGCCTGTGAGCGTGCGAGTGCTTCCTGAAGGCGCTTAATCTCGTTCTGGAAATCAGAATCACCCGTCGATGAAGAAGAAGTTTCATCAGTATCTACCGCACTTGCATCTCATTCGGATACAAGAATATCATCGAGATTTTCTTCTGCATGTGTTTGGGGATTATCTTGGAAAATTGGGTCTTGTGCTGTCATATGAGAAGTACAAAAAAGCAAAATAAAAAGAGAATAGCGGACCTATTCTCTCGAAAAACGGAAAAAATGCAACTCGTATTGTCTTCTCTATTTCGAACTCGGTGTTTGTAACTTTTCTTTCGTGCTTGCATAGAGGGAATCGAGCTTCGTACGAGCAGTGTCGAGCCAATTGAGAGCGGTGTCATGTGCCTCATCAGTAAAACTTCCCACCTTCTCTTTTGCCTTGATGAGTGCTGCTTCTCGTTTGGAATAGAGGGTATCGAGAGTGGAAAGCGCTTCTTCCTTTTTCTCCTCACCGAGAGAGGAAATAGTCCCGAACTTTTCCTCGAGCTCCATCTGGAGTGAATCTATGAGTCCCGTCACTTTTGTTTTCAATCCTTCAAAATCATGGACATCATCGAAAGTTTCCGTCACTTTGGCCTTAATATCAGAGTATGCTGTCTTATGGATATCAACCACTTCATCGATAAACGCATCCAGTTTTGATTTATCTGGATTCCCATCGAGTTTCGATGTTCCTGCATCTTTCCGATACTTCATCGCCACCGCCAGTCCAGCCGCATATCCAACAACAAGAGAGAGTAGTTTTTTCATATATAAAAAGTAACAAAAAATAAATCATCAAAAAGCACATACAGTATATGCAAGGATATCGAAAAACACAAGAAAAAGTTTTGCCAAAAAAAGAAAAACCAGATACACTCTCAATATGCATGATAATATTTTTTCTTTTTGATCTCATAAAGCCTGAGGGATCCAATGATCCTTTCGAGTGTGCGTCTGGAATGTCCACAAGTGTCTGTCGAATAAACTCAAACATGATATCGAAGCCATGTTACATCATTTCGATATTGTACTCATGCAAGAAGCTGTCATGAGTGAGACCTGGACTGGTATATGGAAAAATATTCATACTTTTACATGGGGATTTTTTCGAAGCTTTTCTCTCGGAAAACACACAGAAACAGGAGTACTCACGGGATCAAAATTCCATCAGAAAATTCTCAGAATACTCCCAAGTCTCGATACCGAACCCCTCTTACGCACACCGAAAGCTTCTGGAATCAGCCTCATCGAAATCGTCGGACGGAAAGAACAACTCCTCGTGATCAACACGCACGCGATGAATTTTAACTTTGGAACTCCATTTCTCAGGCAGATTCAGACCGTGTATGAAGCCATCAAGGATCATGAAGGCCCGATGATCTGGGCAGGGGATTTCAATACGTGGAGCAAAAAACGATTCATCGAACTCCGAAAAATCACGGAACTTCTCGGGCTCGAATGGCTCGAACCAGAGAATGATCGACGATTTCTCAAGCTCGATCATATTCTCTATCGTGGAATTATTCCGAAATATGCAACGATCGGAAGCAACGTGAAAACATCCGATCACTTTCCTATATTCGCTGAATTCGAAATCGTCTAAACTTCCATTGTTGGAAGTTTTTTATTAAGCGAGTTTCTCACAGCCGGTAGCCGTTATGAGATAATCATCTTCGATCCGAATACCAATTCCCTCTGCTGGAGTATAGATTCCTGGTTCGATCGTGAGGATCATACCTGGAGCCAGAGGCATATCCGAGTCACCGACATCGTGCGTATCGAGCCCGAGAAAGTGTCCGATCGAATGAGGAAAATACGGATTCGTGAGTGGAGTACATTTCTCCATATCAGGAAGTCTGAGTTTCTGACAACACGAAAACATATATTCTTTCACGGCGAGATTCCAGTTTTTTCGAGAAATTCCTGGACCCAGAATACTTTCTGCATATTTTTTTGCATCGAGAACCGCTGTATAGATTTCCTGTTGCCTCGGGGTAAACTGACCCGAAACGGGAAAAGTTCGAGAAATATCCGCACCATATCCATCGAGCTCAATTCCAAAATCCAGAAGCACCATATCCCCTGATTCCAATTTCCGAGAATTGGCTGTATAATGCAGTGTGCAAGCACTCGGCCCACTCGCAACAATCGATGGAAATGCTTCCACTCCGCGTTGAAGACGAAACTGATACGCGATCATCGCTTCTACCTCATACTCATACATCCCAGGACGGATATGTTCGAGGATATACTGATACGTTTTCTCCGTTATCTGGATCGCTTTTTTGATTTTTTCTTGATCGGATACTGATTTCACGAGGCGCTTCGCGATGCAGTGACGATCCGCACTCGAAATCGGTTTTCCCGCGAGCATCTCTCGAAGCATAGCATATTCCTTTTCTGTAGAAGCGACGTTGTTCTCAGGAAGGAGAAATTCCCCTTCGAGGGATTCGAGATGAGAGGCAAGTTCCATTCGAGGTACGATTTTACCCACAAATCCAGATTCTCGGATTTTGTCTGTATCCCATGTGATGGATTCCCAGAGACGTTTCTGATCACTTGGTTCATCGAAAAAAAGAATCTGCTCGTGCGTCTGAAGGTGCGTGAGCAGTATGGCTCCTTCGATATCCATACCCGTCCATGCGAGAAAATCCGAATCAACACGAAACGGATAGTATACATCGCCATTGCGAAGAACGGGCATTCCCGATGCGAGGAGGAGGTAGTGATTCATAGTTTTTTTATTTACACCAGTTCCAGTCTCGCCACCGTCTCGATATGATGCGTATGCGGAAACATATCCATCGGTGTAATATCGGTAATTCGATACTTCGGAAGAGAAGCTGTTTTTTCGCTTCGAGTTTTTCCAGTCAGTACTTCGAGGTCACGAGCAAGTGTGGCAGGATTACACGAGACATAGACGATCTCGCGAGCCCCGAACGTGAGCAGACTCGGGATCGTCGACGGGTGCATCCCATCGCGTGGCGGATCGATCACGATCGTATCTGCCCTTTGTCCAGAAGTCGCAAATTTCTCAGCAAATACTTCTGCCTTCTCACAGATGAACTCGACATTCGAAATGCCATTTCGAGTCGCATTCTTCGCACCATCAGCACTGGCATCAGGAATAATCTCGACCGAATACACTTTCGAAAAATGCTTCGCCAGGAGAATTCCAATCGTTCCCGTTCCTGCATAGAGATCGAGCAAAATCCCTCCTTTGTGATGAATGGAATCAATCGCTGCCTGATACAGTTTCTCCGCTCCGAGAGTATTTACCTGAAAAAAGCTCTTTGGCTGAATCTCGAAGGTAAGCCCCATCAGCTCTTCGGTAATCGAAGGTTTTCCGAAAAGAAGCACTGGATTTCCCGTCACGATATCCGCTCGCCCCATATTTTCGAGAAAATAGATCGAAGCAATATTTCCATATTTTTCGGTCAATTGTCGAACCATTTCTGTGAAAAAATATTCTATCGAGCCAGCCTGACTCACTTGGGAGGCATTCCAGACGGCATTGACGGAGAAAATGAGCATAATTTCTCCTGTTTTTTTCGCCTTTCGCACGACGAAATGTCGCCAGAATCCCTGGAACGTATGCGCATCATAGGTCGAAAATCCTGATGCTCGACTCAGATCATCCACCATGCGAAAAATAGCATTGGTTTCCTCATCCGCGAGAGCACAGTATTCACAATCAATAATACGATCGAATTGCCCCTGCGCATGGAATCCAAATCGAAAAACATCATGAATTCCCTCACGCGCACTAATATAATTTCCCCATGAAAATTCCACCTTATTTCGGTATCCATAGATTTCTGGCGATGCGATAATCGGGTGCCATACCGTATTAGTAGTATATTCTGAGAGGTGATAGAACGCCTCTCGAATCTGTTCTGACTTGATTCGAAGCTGATCCTCATATCGGATCGTGAGCCACTTTGCACCACCATAGAGCTGGAATCCCGCGGGAACGTCTACTTCCAGTGGAGATTTTTTCACGACGTCGAGCTGCTGTCCTTCGTAGTGGGACGATCGAACCTTCAGGATTCGAACATTGACGATACTTTCGGGAATGCATCCACCCGTAATGATGACTTTTTTTCCATCGGGTGCGGTTCCAAGTCCTTTTCCACCGAAGATGAGTTTATCGATGCGAATACTAGGGAGAATATCTTGTTTTTTCATGAGAGAGAAATGAGAGAATTATTGACCGTTGAGTTTTTCTTTTTTTCCGAGAACGACCGGATCGGTTCCAAAATAGGCATCATAGAGAGCTACCCAGCGAGCGCCAATCTCTCGAATATACGTACGAAGTCCGCGGGCAAGGCTCACATTCGCCGCTCCAAATCCGATCGCATCCACTCCATTTGCTTGAGCGAGAAAGAGCGCTCGTTCGACATGAAACGGCTGAGAAATCACAGTGATACCTCCCGTCTGAGAAAAAATTTCTTTTGCTCGAACCACCGAATCGAGCGTCCGAAATCCTGCATAATCGAGGGTAATCGCAGACTCGGGAATACCCGCTTGGATGAGGGATTTTTGCATCGCGAGGGGCTCGTTGTACTCCTTCGTGGCATTATCGCCTGAGACGATAATATGGTGTATTTTTCCTTTCTCGTAGAGCATTTTCGCCGCTTCGATCCGTGTCGCATAGAAGATATTTACCATTCCCTGAGAGCTCGGACTCGTTCCCAAAAGGAGTCCGACAGACCGCTCAGGAATCGTATCCACATCACGATAGATGCTCGAAGTTGTGCTCCATGAAATAATCATCCACGGCAGAGCGAGAATGAATACTATGATGAAGATATAGAATGGGATTTTTTTCATGAATAATGCGAACTAAAGAATGTTTCGAACATATCGAGGTGTACATGATCGATCGGGTATATATTTTTCTTTTTCATTTCGGCCGAAGTCATCCAACAAGCGTCTACTCACTCGTGAACAGAATAGAGTTTTTCATATTCGAACTTCCAAGGAGAAACAAAAACCGTTATATCATACTTTCGGAAGTGTTCGTATGTCGTGATAGTCGAACCAATCTTCGTGAGATCCGAGGGAACAAGGGAAAGGCAGAGTTCTTCCTGGATTTCACGAATGGCCGTTGCTTCGGGAATTTCATTTCCTTCGGAACCACCTCAGAAAAATCCCCATTCGATCGAATCTTTCGCAATATTGCGCCTATCTTGGACGAGAATAGAGGTATCATCTCGATAGAAGATCACGATGCTCACCGTTCGAAAAAACATATTACGAGAGATGAATAATTTTCCCTTCTGCTTCGGTTCGACCTTTCAGTTCGTATCCCCCACTCGCGAGCGTTTTATCTGAAATGATAATCCGATTCGGAATTCCGATCAGATCGGCATCACCCGCCTTCGCTCCGAATCCCGTATTTCGATCATCGATGAGGACAGAATTTCCCTCTGACTCCAGTTTTTCGGCGAGCTGTTTTGCCTCTGCTATATGATCTCCGATCACGATAATCGTGTGTGAATAGGGAGCAATGCTTGCTGGCCAGACGAGTCCTTTTTCATCCGCGAATTTCTCTGCGATCACTCCCATGAGTCGAGAAATCCCGATACCATAACACCCCATCACAATCTTCTGTACCGAACCATCCTGATCCTGATACTTCAGATCGAAGGCATCGGCGAAACGTGATCCCAGTTTGAAAATATTTGCTACTTCGGATGCGATTTTTTTCTCACATACGGTGTGTCCACATTCGACACATACGAATGCTTCGGGATCAATAATTTCTTTATTATGCGATTGTCCACATTTCTCACAGAGAAAAATCTCATCTTCTCCGATCGAAAGTTCGGTCTGGAATTCATACGAATATTTCGAGAAATCTCCCCCACTCGCGAACGTATAGTACGTCGAGTCAGCGAGCCCGAGACGAGTGAAAATACGATCATATGCCGCATGCATGACCTCGAAATACGTATCGAGTTCTTCCTGATTTCGGTGGAACGAATAGGCGTCCTTCATGAGAAATTCGCGTCCTCGAAGGAGTCCAGACTTCGCTCGTTTCTCGTTTCGGAACTTCCACTGGATCTGATACACCGAGCAGGCATCCAGGTCCTTGTACGACTGGATAAATTCTCCCACGAGCGGCGTCACGATTTCTTCGTGTGTTGGATTCAGGGCATATTCTTTGCCTTCTGCCGCTGGGAGCTTAAAAAGGACATCCACAGAATCCCACCGATCCGTCTTTTCCCAGCTTTCTCGAGTTCCGAGTGCGGTCATGAGTACTTCACGAGCACCTGCGGCATCCATTTCTTCGCGGACAATTGCCTCAATATGACGAAGTACACGAAGTCCGAGCGTCGTGAAATTATACGCGCCCGCCATAGTCTGACGTATCAGACCCGCCTGAAGGAGGAGTCCAGTTCCGCGATTATCCGAGCCTGTTGGTATCGATTTCTGAGTCTTAAAAGGAAGGGTTGAGAGAAGAAGCATAAGAGAAAAGTTAACGGGAAGTATTATAGGGAAAAATTATGAATTGAAAGAAAAATGTTTAGTTTTAAATTTACTTATTCTGAGAAATCTAGCATGCTTCTTCTTATTTGGAATAATAATTCCCAGGCAACGAGTGTTAATATCACTGGCAACCAAGGCATGCCCCATAAGTGAGAAAATAATTTCTAGTTGTTTCACTGTCATTGAAGTGATATCGTCATAACCAAGCGCTTCCAAAAAGAGCTTCCCATCTTTCTTAATACATGATCATAAAGTTTTACCATACTCTACATATTTTTCGGCTTCACTATCGTAATTAGTCATACTCATAATAATACACTGAGAAAATAAAAAAATCCCCCAAAGTATGACTCTCGTGGGGGATTTTCGTGTTTATGATAAACTACCTCTCGAGAGTCGAAAGGGGTGGCGGAACCAGGTATGCAAGGATTAATGAGAAGTTCATAACATGAATATATGAGAAAAAGAGGGAATGACAAGTTTATTTTTTCAGAGCTTAGTGTTAGGATTTTCATATCTTAGAAAGAATTCTTTGAGACCAACTATTGCAAT
>CAZDFE010000004.1:0-1703 GCA_964504755.1 uncultured Candidatus Peribacteria bacterium | reverse complement strand
AATCACGAAATTCTCACTGAAAATAACGCTTTTGAACTTCTTGTAAGAAGTCTCTATATCATACCATTTCTCTATACATATCTTCCAATTTTTGTTCTATACTGGAAAACTCCATAAGAATCTTCACAACCTCATCCGACACCATCAAAGCATTGCTTCTTTCAGTCTCTATTTCAGATCGGTCGTTAACAATGTTTCTTAAATTTTGTAGTAGAATATTACCCTTTACATTAGGAAAATTACTGTTTTCAGTATCTTTTTCCTGAAAATAATCAACACGATATATTCGATTTGGATGTCTTTGAGATTGAAAAAAATCACTAGCAAATATATCTAATTTTCGAGTTAAAACAAAGTAACGCGATAATAAATATTTCATCCGCATCTGTATCGCTTCGAAATTTACCTTCTTGTTGTTTATATGAGCACGAAGTTGAATATCTTTTGGTATATTATTCCTAATTTTCTCACATTCCTCCGTGAGCTGAGATAGAGTAGCTACTACATTCCCATCATGAGGAAGATGAAGAGCATCTGTAAAATGAATAATTTCCCCATACAATTGATCCACTTCCTGAGGAGATTCAAGAGGCATAATTATTTCTTTTTAAGTGCCTTAAACTCATTTTTTTCTTTCTCCGTCCAGTTCAGGAATGGATGATTCGAGAAGGAATTATTCGTGATTTTCTTATTTTTCGTGGTTTCCTGACCGATCCACTCAGGAACTGTAAACGTCTCATCGAGAGACTGGAGCTCGAGGTCTGCGATCGTAATCCCTGCATTCGTCCCTTCATACTCATCGACTTCCCAGATATGCCCATCCGTGTGTACATATTCATGGCGAAGTTTATGTACTTCGATATGCCCAATCATGATATAAAGTGCTACTCGAAGTGGCACTTCCCACTCGAATTCATCGCGAATATTTGGTTCGGTACGTTTCGATTTTTTCTGAACCTTGAAGGCAAAATGAGCAGACTTTTCGCCCGTTTGCAGGTCTTCGATCACGCGCACGCGAAGTTTATTACCATCGCCACGATGAATTGTAGACTGTACGAGTCGTTTTTTCGGAAGAGAATCCTTGATACGGAGCCATTCTGGATGCGTGTCGTTTACGACGAACTGACGTTCGATTTCTTTTGGCATACGAAAAATATAAGTACACGAATTGTACCACATCGGAATGGAAAATACAAACAAAAATAAATAGAAAAATATTCGAATCAAACAAAAAATAACAAATGTCAAAACAAAAATAAAATGGCTTGCTTTTTTGTGTTTTTCTATATAATCTTCGCGAAAGTGTGTTTGTTTCTCATCTGAATCTTTTCCTCTTTTTTCTATCGTCCTACTGGTCATCCGAATAAAGAGTGACCATTCAGGAGGAGCAAACATTTTTTATTATTATTTTTCATTTTTACTCATGGCTCAGCACAAGTACCGAAATATTGCCATTATCGCCCACGTAGACCACGGAAAGACCACTCTCGTTGATGCTCTTCTGAAACAATCAGGAGTATTTCGAGAAAATGAACAGATCGACGTGTGTGTGATGGATTCGAACGATCAGGAAAAAGAACGGGGAATTACCATCTATGCGAAGAATACAGCCGTAATGTATAACGATGTAAAAATCAATATCGTGGATACTCCAGGACATGCGGACTTTGGTTCTGAAGTGGAACGCGTACTTCGTATGGTAG
>CAZDFE010000003.1:0-17011 GCA_964504755.1 uncultured Candidatus Peribacteria bacterium | reverse complement strand
CGATATAACACTACATTTCGAGTAAAGGATTCTATAAATATCTTTGTCTATCGTTCGAAGAATGAGTCTTCTGATGCTGTTCTGATGCTCCTTCCATCTGGAGGAACTCTCCAGGTTCGATATATCGACCAAAATGGCTGGGCACTCGTTACCCTCTCGAATGGATCATGGGGATTCGTTCGATCGGAACTTATCGAGAAAATATAAAAAAATACCGAGGCGAAATGCTTCGGTATTTTATTCATGAAATGTATTTAACTGCTTTAATCCTTAAGGTCATGTCCAACGGTTGCTCGTAATTTCTTGCCAGAAGCATCTATGAGATTTACACTAAATCCTTTATTTCCGTTAATATCAGTACCTTTATCTAACGCAGCTCCAGCTGGATCAAGCGTATATCCTTTTCACGTTACATAATCTCGAATGAGTTGAGTAAGTTTTGCAATAGACTCAAAAGATAACTTATTGAAATGAGTACGGACACTGTCAAAAATATCTTTTCCATCTCGACTGGAGAAAAAATCCTGAGCACTTCAGGTATACCCATTCAGCATAACTTCTGTTCTTCGACGAGAAGCTTCTTGTATTTGTTGTTCCATCTGAGCTTGCCTTAACGTATCTCCCGTTAAACATTTTTCTTGTACATCACCTCCAGATGGTATCTCACATCCACCAAATACGGGCGTATGAATAGTACATGGTATATGGGAACTAAAAAATAGAGAGATCATATATAAAAATAGTAAAAAAATAAACTACCCCTACAGAGTGCCACAATTTTTTTTTTTTGCAAATTTCGTCATCGAGCCTTTCTCGGAGTGTGTGAAAAAAATTCAGAATTCGTTTTGCTTTTCTGCCCTCTTTTTATATAATTCGCGCGTTCTTATGCGTCCGCATAGTTTTCTACCTCCTAAATTCTTTTCCATGGCACATACAGGTATTATCACAAAAATCATTGGTGTGGTGATCGACGTCGAGTTTTCAGATGGATATATTCCTCAGATTTATGAAGCACTCGAGGTTCAAGGAGCTCCTCATAAACTCGTGCTCGAAGTCCAACAGCAGCTCGGTGATGGGGTAGTTCGTACGATTGCCATGAATCCCGTCGATGGGGTGAAGCGTGGACTCTCGGTCGTTGCGACGGAGGCTGCTATTTCTGTGCCAGTCGGGGAAGGAGTGCTCGGACGTATGTTTAATGTGCTTGGAGATCCGATCGATGATATGGAGGCACCAAAAGTCGAACTCAAAAGCCCAATCCATAAAAAATCTCCATCGTTCGAAGAACTTTCGACCAAAACAGAAGTATTCGAAACAGGAATTAAGGTAGTAGACCTCATTGCTCCGATGCTCAAGGGAGGAAAAGTGGGACTCTTCGGTGGTGCGGGAGTAGGAAAGACAGTCATCATGCAAGAACTCATCCATAATATTGCCAGCGGACACGGTGGATACTCGGTAGTGGCAGGAGTGGGAGAGCGTACCCGTGAGGGAAATGATCTCTATCATGAAATGAAGGATTCAGGGGTGATCGATAAGACCGCTATGGTATTCGGTCAGATGAATGAAGCTCCAGGACCTCGTGCTCGTGTCGCGCTGACGGGACTTACGATGGCAGAATATTTCCGTGATGTCGAAAAGCGAGATGTTCTGCTTTTCGTGGATAATATTTTCCGATTTACTCAGGCGGGTTCCGAGATTTCTGCCCTCCTCGGTCGTATCCCATCAGCCGTAGGATATCAGCCAACCCTCGCAACCGATATGGGTGCACTTCAGGAACGTATTGCCTCGACAAAAAATGGTTCGATTACGTCCGTTCAGGCCGTGTATGTTCCAGCCGATGACCTCACGGATCCAGCTCCAGCAAACACATTTGCTCACCTAGACTCGACGGTAACTCTCAATCGTTCTATCGCAGAGCTCGGAATCTATCCAGCAGTGGATCCACTCGACTCGACGTCGACGATCCTCACTCCAGGAATTGTGGGAGAAACTCACTACAATACCGCTCGTGGATGTCAGAAAATTCTCCAGCGTTATAAAGAGCTCCAGGATATCATCGCGATTCTCGGTATGGATGAACTCTCAGAAGATGATAAGCTCACCGTAGCTCGTGCTCGTAAGATCCAGCGTTTTTTCTCTCAGCCATTCTTTGTAGCGGAACAGTTTACAGGAACTCCAGGAGTGTATGCAAAACTCGATGATACCGTTCGTGGATTCGGAGAGATTATCGCGGGTGATGTCGATCATATTCCAGAACGATTCTTCATGTATAAGGGGTCTATCGACGAAGTAAAGGCAGCTTTCGATAAAGAAAGTACGAAATAATTTTTGCTCATCATTTGTTTTATTCTATGCATCTTCAGATTACGTCAGCATCAGGAAACATTCTCAAGGCGGAATCATTCGTGAAACTTACCCTCATGACGGAAGCGGGGGAAATTACCATTCTTCCGAAACATCAACCACTAATTTCTGTTCTTCGACCCGGAATTCTCTCGGTAGACTACTATGTCTGAAACAAGGTACATAGTGGAGAATATGCAACGGGAGGGGGAGTGGTACATATTGCTCCAGAAAGTGTGACGATCGTCGCGGATGTAATCGAGAATGCTGATAACCTCAGTGATCTCGAATATATCGAAACACAGAAAAAAGAAGCAGAAGCTCTCGTCAAGAGTTATCGAGCAGAAAATGGAACTACGATCGATCCTCGTCGACTCATCGAGATCGAATATGAACTCCTGAAGTATACAGCGATGCATCGTCTCGGTCAGAAGCATCATCAGGATACTCTGGGGGCTCGAAAATAGATGATCCCATAAAAAATATTCAGAAAACTCTTCCAAAAATGGGAGAGTTTTTATATAAATATAAGTTTGTCAATATGGAAAATAGATCGATTTCTTTCGAAATTAGTGGGATTTCTGTAATTTCCTCGATGAGAATTAAGAAATAATTAATATTTGCTCGTACAATCTCGAGTAGACGTATTCTTTGGTCACGAATGGGTCATTCCATGATACGCATGAGAAGTGTATTTCATAGTATACTTCTCTGTGATGTGGGATTATTATTCTTTTTACTCCTTTTGTATGCATTCTACATCTACCCATGTTTCATATTTTCGGAAAAGCATGAGTATAGCATTGCTCATGGTATACCTCTTTTCGAGTATACCTGCCTTCGCTACAGTATCATCAGTTACATCTTTGGATCGAGAGATTACCAAAACGAACCAATCTCTGGATTCGATCGGAAATCGAGTCGAATCCCAGTTGGATCAACTCGATTCTCAGACAAAAGATCCTCTGGAAAGTGCTCGAATCGTAGAAAAACAAGCAGAAATTCAGGAGCTGATCGAAGGGGCTCAAGAAAGTCTAGAGTCAGTGAAAAATAAGGCTGAGCTTTCTCAAATCGTAAGCGAAACCAAGAATCAGATTGAATTAAAAGTGGAAGCAGCGACGACCCCCGTAGTTGATGTTACAGAACTCATCTCACCGACTCTGGCTCCAAATTCGCAGGCCCTCACCCAAGCGACGGAGACACTTCTTGATTCTTTCTCATCAAGTGCTGGATATATGATTTTGCTTCGCACTCGGAAATCCTATAGTGAAGTGACATCCATACTTCAAAAATACGATACCCAATTTACACTCGAACTCTTGTTCGATGTGGCAGGAGTTATGCAATACCAGCTGACTCTCCCTGATGGAAGTTTGATCCAGCGTGAACTGTTCGAACATATCGATAATGGGGAAATTCCGAAGGATCTTTTTGGAATTGAGGTAATTCGTCCTGAACTCTTTTCACTTTCGTCTGATATTACGGGTGAATCGAGTGAGAAACTATGGGGAATGTCACGCTATGGTATCGAAAATTGGAGTGATACGATCTCAGTACAATCCCAGAAACTCGGTAAAAGAATCTCTATCGGTATTATCGATACGGGTATTCTCGGGGCACACTCGGATATTGCTGGGAAAATAAGCACGAATATTTCGGGATATGATTTTGTGAATGATGATACTGATCCAATGGATGACCAAGGACATGGGACACATGTGGCTGGGACCATCGCAGGAGCAATTAATGGATGAGGTGTCTATGGAGTCAATCCGAATGTAGAGCTGGTGGGACTAAAGATATGTGATGCGAAATGATTTTGTCCGAGTTATGCGGTGTTATCCGCTCTCAAGTATGCTCTCGATCATCATATCGATATCCTGAATATGAGTCTTGGAGCAAAGTGAAACCCTATCACGAGTCCTATATGCCAGGGTATCCGAGAGGTTACTGAAAATGGTACTATTGTCGTAGCTGCAGCGGGGAATTCGAATGTAGATGCGAGCACCTTTATTCCTGGAGGATGTGCGAATGCTATTACTGTTGCCGCGGTTGATCCATCGCTCTCACGTGCTGGATTCTCGAATTATGGAGCAAAAGTAGATGTATCTGCGCCAGGAGTTGGTATTTATTCATCTTATCTGGGTTGAGGATATAAATCCATGAATGGAACGAGTATGGCCACTCCTCATGTGGTTGGTATTGTTTCCATCATACAATCCTATAGACCATCTATTACTTCGAATGAGGTGAAAAAACTTTTGGCATCATTTGCTATTGCTGTGGGAACGGATGGTATAAAACCGATTGCATCGTTCACGGACGTTCCTGCGCTTATGGAGTATCTTGTAGGTGAATGAGAGGGGGATACGAGAAATACTGATGAAATATCCATAGAATCCACTTCACTCACTTCTCAGACGACTCAAGAACCACTTCCTCGTGCATCAGAAAAAGCTACGATAGCTCCAGAAAATATTGCTCGTATCGATGCATCGATCGGACTGGTTATACAGGATAAAAAATCATGAGTTGAAATTAATTCCCTCGCAGAGGGGAAAATCCTCCCTGGTTCAGATTCTGATGCTGTTCTGATTAATAGTAGTAAAGAACCACAGACTTCTTCTCAGGCAAAATGGGAATGACAAGGTGAAGCTATAATGCTCTCATCTGAGAGTGAGGGAGTAAAAATTAATAGTACAGATGCGGAGTGAGTTATGTTTTTTTCTGGAGAATCGATCGACTGGAATACTGTAGATATAACCACAGGGAAAAATCTCATTGAGTCTCATAAAGGGGTAAATATTAACACTACTGATTCTGAGCCTGAAGAGATTATTATTGACCCTGAATATGCTGCTCCAGCAATGGAATGAGTCCAGATAAACACTGACGAAGAGGAGGTGCTAGTAGATATTCCAGTGATTGATGATGTTACGGCACAGTCTCAGAAAATACCAAAGAAATGAGGAGATGATGATGGGGTAGAAATCAATAATTCCTATTATTGTACGGTGTATATCTGAGGAAGTTGCGGGTATGTATTGCCAAATGCTGGATGATATATCTATAAGACTTCCATAGCATGATGAGTACAGCTTTCTATCGGGTCAAATAGATTTACGGTATATGGGCGACAACCAGGAACGAGCAAAGTATATATTTATTCACGAGGATATATCGTACATGAGGTAACTGTGACAGTAGAATCACCTCCTCGTTCCCTGCGGGCTTCAGTGGGTACTTACTCGCTTCAGACAGGATATTCTACATGGTTATCAATCACTGATGGGAATGGTGGATATAGTGTCACGAGCAGTAATCCGAGTGTCATCTGGGTCAATGGGGCGGGAACAAACTGGACTTTGACAGCAAAATCTGCAGGTACAGCCATAGTTACCTATCGGGATCAACGCGGATACTATGGAACCTTCTCCATGACTGTCACAAATCCTATCCGATCGATACAGGCATCGCTTTCTGCTGGATCGATCGAAATGGGAAAAACCGCGAATATAACTATTACTGATGGGAATGGAGGATATGTGGCTGTAAGTTCGAATACTTCGGTTGCGACCGTAAATGCTCCATCGAATTCGTATAGCACGCATCAGAATACCACATTTACTATTACTGGGAAATCAGCAGGAACGACGCGAGTTACTGTCCGAGACAGGCAAGGTCAATATTTCTATTTTGATATCATAGTAGTAGCACCTATGCGGGTACTGACCTATACTTTCTGGATGACTACTCTGGATATCGGACAATCTTCGCGACTGGCTATTACGGATGGGAATGGAGGATATAGTGTCACGAGTAGTAATCCGAGTATTCTGTCTGTATCAGGAGGTGGAACTGAGTGGTCACTCCTCGCGAAAACACCCGGAAGTGTTACGATCACGATCCATGACCAACGCTGATGGTATGGTCAGCTCACATACACTGTGAGATCACCACTGAGGCAAGTGTATGGTGTAGTCAACAATACTACTCCGTATATCGGAGAATCTGCAATATTTACAATCACTGATGGGAATGGAGGATATAGTGTCACGAGCAGTAATCCGTCCGTTATTGCGGTTACACGGGCAAATATGAGTACAGATACTGTCTGGACCCTTACCGCGAAAAGTATCGGAGAATCGATCATAACCGTTCGGGATGCTCGGGGGTCTTCTGGATGGATTAAGATCACGAGCCGTGCTAGGGATCTCTCTCTCGATGTAACTTCACTGAGTGTCGAACAGGGTTCTGATGCGTATTTCCGCATAGTATCAGGGAATGGATGATATGTTCATACGATGAGTAATGGAAATGTGGGTTGGTATTTCGATAATCCTTCGATCCCATCTTACCATGTTCGCGGACTTCTTCTCGGAACTACGATTCTCCAGATCACTGATCAGTTCGGGAAGGTGGGGCAAGTGACAGTAACAGTCCGACCGAAACAGCCGACTACAACTCTTACGAATCTCCAGTTTTCCCCATCGGTACGCGATGAGACTATGGGAGGTATTTATTTCGAGGTAGAAGGGAATTATAGGGAAGTAGGGCTTGAGTATCATTATGGCGATCGATTCCTGACTTCGGTAGAAAAACTCATACCTCAGGATGATCATGCCTACGCTGCCATGTACTCTCTCGAATGTGCCAATAAAACAACTTGTAAGGTGCACATTAAACCCTATGTCATCGATGCCAATGGCAAGAAAATCTACCATAGAAACTATGATGGCACTAATTATATTTCTGTCGGATATGACCTCTCTGGCTCTAATATTGCCAGTGCTGAAACGGAAGGAGTAGAAATAAATGGGGTCAAGGAAGATACAAAGGTAATTTTCCAACAAATAGGATTTTCGATAAAAAAAGTGATAGAATCTACGCGATGAATCTATGATGGATCCTATGCAGCAGTAAATGATCAACTGACAGAACTGAAGGCACTCCTTGACCAACAAACTTATCAACAATTCTCGCGAGAGCTAAAACAACTGGTAACAAAGATCGTGAATGGGAATTATGATACGCAGGCATATATCACCAAACTCAAGCAAAATTTCTCTGAACTTTCCACCGTTCTTGATTCTGCATATTCATATTTCTGACAGTTGACTTCCTATGATAAGCAGTATTATGGTTCATATCTCTCCGTCTCCTCTGCTAGCACCTTCATCTGACCTGGTAAACTCAAAGGAACTAAGGCTTTAGCAAACATCGAGAAAAAAGCAGTAGAGGTAATGCAAAAATGAAGAGCCATCGTCCTTGCAAAAAAGATAAAGAGTATCGATACTCATGTGTTTACAAAGCATTCATACGAAAGTCTCGATCCAAATGCAAGTAAATTTCTTCAATGAGCGAATATAGAAGCTGTCGTAAGAGAAGGGTATGGGAAAAACACAAAGAGATTTGTAGAAACTATATCATGAACACAGCCATCTATTAAAGTTGAGGTAGATATGTGACGAACAATAGGAGTGGCAAACAAGGAAACAAGTAAACTCAGAATCATAGTAGATTATAATGGAAATGTTATTTCTAGTTATCCGATAGATAATTTTTCTTTTTAAATTCGTTAATTTATAAATAATGGCTACAACTTGTAAACTAGATCTTTCTGCTGAGGAAGAGAAACAATACTGAATTCATAGTATACAAATTCCTTATGAAATTAATCATGATTTCTTTATGATGGCTTGGGTTCGGGCTAAAAATGGGGAATTGGATTGAATTCCAGCGGAAGATTTATTTTCTTTTCCAGACTACTGAAGATGAATTGTAATATCTTGAAACGATATTGACTTGCTTTTAGAAAAACTAAACAAGTTTGAAGGTTATATTGATACAATACTAAATTTTATTGAAATTCCACAAAACATAAGCTTACATGATAGTAGAGTCATCGTATGATACGAATCATTTTATATGTATGATGAATCGAGCCAGAAATGGTTTGATAATATACCATACTCTACTTATGCTATCACTTATGATGATAGCTACTTTCATTGCGAGAAAAAGGATATAGTATATATTATCAATCTCTTAAAAAAACTTCTTATTAAAGCAAATGGGTTAGGTAAATGAGTAAAATTCGAGTGAGAGTAGCTATTTAAAATGTATACCGGAACTGATATTCTCTATCTCCTCTCCCTCATCAAGAAAAAATTCTCGAAGCCAAGGAGAAGAATGAAACATTGGTATTTAGTGGGGATTAATAATCCTCCGTCTCCTCTGCTAGCACCTTCATCTGACCTGGTAAACTCAAAGGAACTAAGGCTTTAGCAAACATCGAGAAAAAAGCAGTAGAGGTAATGCAAAAATGAAGAGCCATTGTACTTGCAAAAAAGATAAAGAGTATCGATGCTCATATTTTCACAAAGCATAAGTTTGGTGCAGATAGTGATGGAAGTAAATTCCTACAATGAGCAGATATAGAAAAGGTAATCAAGGAAGGATATGCAAAATCCGGAAAGAAATTTCTAGAAACAGTATCAGAAGACCCTGTAACCAAAAAAATATTTCCTACTATTAAAGTAGAAGTAGATATGTGAAGGAAGATAGGTACGAGTAAGCAATATGCTCTCGAATATAATAAAATGAGAATTATTGTTGATTATGAGTGAAATGTAGTATCCGCCTATCCGATTGGAGACTTTAGTATTAACTAAAAATTTTTTATGATAAGTTGTAATAGAAAATGATACTATTGGAAGAATAGTTGGTCAATTATGATTCCTCATGAAATCAATAATGAATTTCTTTGAAATGCCTGAAGGGCTGCAAGGGAGTGAAAAATACCTTGAGTCTTTGATATTCCTTCTTTTTGAGACTTTGCTGATGTCGAGTTTCCTCCAGAGAAACTCAATCAGCTCTACCATGACTTTGATATATTAGAAAAAAATATTAATGAAGTAATAAAGGTTGTCTCACTTCCTCCGAAAATAGGAGTTTTTGATTGATACTATATTCCATGATTTATATCAGATGCAACAAATCTGAATGATGAGGTATTCTGAACTAAAGAATTCACCCCCTCTGATATGCTCCTTATCATCTCCCTCATCAAGAAAAAAATCCTTGAAGCCAAGGAGAAGAATGAGGCATTAGTATTTAGTGGGGATTAGTTCTTGTACTGACTATATCTCAATGAAATCAAACATTATTTCATATACCTACTAAAGCGAATTCCGATGGATTTTGAGGCGTAATTTTTTGTAGACGATATCCCCAATCTTTTCACAAGAAAGGGGATATTTGTTAAAATGATTTGACGTCCACATTCTTTTTCATATATTTATGAGTGTAATAGTAACACTTAAAAGAAAGGCCACATAGGATGGCTTAAATATTTTCTCATTATTAAGTGTATTATATACACCTTTATATACTTACTTTCTTATATATGAAAAAAGCATGTGTGGTAGTAGACTACCAAAATTGATTTGCTCGCAAAACAACAAAAGAGCTCTACGTGCAGGGAGGGGAGGGTATAGCTACTCGCATTAATTCGGTTATGTCACAAATACATGATGAAGGCTGAATTATCATTGCATCAAAAGAGCAACATCCTATAGGAAATATATCATTTGCTTCAAATTTTGTTGGAAAGCGTTCTGTCACTGAAGTTGGACCGAATGATCCACGAGCATGGATAACACTCGAGGAGGTGTATTCTTGGAAAAAATCCGAATGATTCATGGATACGGCGGGATTTACCAAACAAGAGCTCATTGCGTATCTTCAGATGCTATGAGGTAGGGCTATGTTATGGCCGAATCACTGCCAGAAGGATACCGAGTGAGCAGAGTTTTTCTCAGATTTTGCAGAGGAAATGGTGGATTTTGTGGTCATAAAGGGCGATAGGGCTATCGAACACCCGTACAGTGCATTTTCAGGAATCGAAAAAGAAAGTGGTCGATCTCTCGATAAAATACTCGAAGATGAAGGTGTATGAGAGATTGATGTTGTTGGACTCGCAACGGATTATTGCGTACAAGACACGATTCTTGATCTTGCAAATACATGAAAGTATCGAATCAATGCCATTCTTTCATGAATGAGGGCAGTAGCTCCAGATTCTGAAAAAATGGCACTCAATGCATTCCAGAAAGTAGGAGTTACCATTCTCCCCTAAATTAAGTGTAATATATACAATATAACTATCTCACTATGAATACATTTTCCACTCCTTCCATCCGAGAATCCTTTGCTCCCGCTCGCGATGAAGCAGAGATTCAGACACTTCTGAATACTGATGCTTATAAATTCTTTATGCTCGATTTTATCCTCGCGCATTCTGAGTATCGAACTATGCAGGTGCGATGGAAGATGAAGATTCGAACCCCCGATGTGCGCATTGCTGATGTGATCCCAGAATCAAGCCTTCGCGAACAGCTCGATGCTACTCGTTCGATTCGTGGGATTTCGAGCTCAGAACGAGACTATCTCTCGAACCTTACGACCACGAGACTTTCTCGAGAGACGCTCGATTTTTTATCTTGATTCCAACTTCCTGAGTATGAACTTACTTCGGATAATCAGGGAGGATATGATCTCGCATTCGAGGGAACGTGGGCGGATTCGACCCTCTGGGAAATCTACGCTCTCAAAATCGTGAATGCACTCTACCTCTATCACTATACCCAGAAGGCAGAACTCTCGGAAACCGAGTGGACGTCTGTGACGCAGACGATGTTTGGTCGACTCGATGGCAATATCAGACAGGTACGAACTGATCCACGAATCACGTTTTCGGAATTTGGCACACGTCGTGCTGCGAGTACGGATATTCATCGTCGGATCTATGACATCCTCGCAGGGGAGCTTCCTGGTCAGTGTGTCGGCACGTCGAATGTGATGCTCGCGAGAGAGCGGGGCGATACGAATCCTCGTGGTACGAATGCGCACGAACTTCGCATGATCCCGACCGCTTTCGAAGATGAACCTGAGAACATCATCGAAAAAATGTACGCGATCGATCGAGAATGGTTTGCACACTTTCCACATTCTGGACTCCTTCTTCCCGATACTTTTGGTTCGAGTTTTTACTGGAAAAATTGCCCCAGAGATATCGTACAACATCACACGGGATGTCGGATCGACTCGAAAGAGCCACGCGTCGCGATTCCAGAATACCTCCGATTTCTCGAGTCCTGGGGCATCGATCCGAAATCAAAAATCGCACTCCCAAGCGATGGACTCACATATGATGTGATCGAAGATACGACGAATCGGTTCCATGCGACTCTCGGGATGCTCACGTATGGATGGGGAACGGAACTCTCGAATAATACCAAGGGAACCTTTCCGAAAGAAAAAGAAACCTTCGGACCATTCGGTTCGATGTCGATCGTGATCAAGCCAGATGCCGTATGGCGTCCTGATCGTGGCGAGTGGGTCTCGTGTGTGAAACTCTCGGATAATCCGACGAAGGCGATCGGTTCCCCAGAACGTATTGATCTCTTCCGAAAGACATTCGGTGTCGCAGGGATGGAAGCTCAGAAAGTGGTGGTATAACCTTTAGGGTGAATGTATTTCTTGAAATCTATACTTCATTATTTTTCCTATGAAAACTCTTTTTTCTCATCCTCGTTTCGACTATCTCGTCGATGATCTCGTGGCACGCCGTCCCGACGCGCTCAAGAAATGAAATCTCGAATATAAAAGATTTCCCGACGGCACTCCGAATTTCTATATTCATGATGTGAAGACGGATATAGAACACCAGGATGTGACCTATATCGGAGATTTCTCATTGCTCGATACACTCGTCGAACAGTACGCGCTGATTCGAGGAATGATCGATTACTATGCTGATAAAATACGGATCATTGTTCCATATTTTCCCGTCGGTACGATGGAGCGTATCGCGAAAAAATGAGAAATCGCGACGGCTCGGTATGTAGCCGATATTCTCTCGCTGCTGCCACCCGCGAGAAATGGGAAACCATCGATCCACACTTTCGATATCCATGCGCTTGCGGAACGTTTTTTCTTTGACTCATTTCGAGTGAACGCCGAGCTCCATACGACGACATCGCTTCTGGATATTCCAGAAAATACAGCAATCGCCTTTCCCGATGATGGTGCGGCGAAGCGTTTCGGTGAGAATTATGAGGAACGTGTAGAAAAAATCATCTGCATCAAGGTGCGTGGGGAAGGAGAGAAGCGAGCAATCACTCTGAAGGAATGAGACCCCGAAGGAAAAGATGTCATCCTCGTCGATGATCTGATCCAGACGGGTGGAACCCTGCGCGAAGCGGCTCGAATGCTGTGTACAAAATGAGCTCGAAGTGTTCGTGCCTTTGCTCCCCATGGCGTATTCCCGAATGATTCCCATATTTCACTCGCGCGTGAGCTCGATGAACTCATCGTGACGGATACGATCCCAGAAAATATCACACGAGCGAATGCTATCGCGAATATGTGAGTCATATCGATCGCTCCACTGATAGAAAAAATACTGTTTCGAGGAGAATAACGTACGAAGAATACTCTATATCAACAATCAGAAATGGTTGTTGATTTTTCGTGAACTTACTTTGAGAAATGAGAAATATCTATAAAATCATAAAAATAATTATTCCTCTATGTCTCTCTACGAAAAGCTCCAACAAGTCACCAGCGAAGAAGATGTCAAACAGCTCTACATCAAAGCCCTCTGACTCAAATGATACAATCTCAATCTCATCGATATTCAGACGGAAGAAATCTGGTTCGAAGCAAAAGATGGCTACAAACACTCGACTTATGAGATGTTCACTCAGCTCCTGCATTATGTCCAGGTGGCCCTAAATCGTGGGGAGAAAATCCCACCATTTCTTTGTGTGATTGATACTCGCAAGGCTGCTATTATGAAAACTGCTGATGCCCTCCCGCTTCTCGAAAAGAAGACGATCAAGTGGGGAAACTCTGCGAGCCAATTCACACAAGAAGCACTCGATGCAGTCTCTGCGTATATTGGGACGCATTTTGTCTCGTTCAAAATCGAGACTCACGAACAAGAATTCATCGAGACCATCAAAAATGCGATCAAAAACGGCGATATCATCCGCACGCATATCACTCCTGACAATCTCAAACAAGTTTTTGACAAATGGGTCGATATGATTGGACGAGAGATCAATGAAGTAGATGAATCCAAATATGCGCTTCTCTTTTTCGCGGATATCATGCACGATGGGACCGTCTCGACCCATGTCAATCTCCCTGCCGAACTCATCTACCGAAACGGGAATCCATCATTTCTTATGGAGTGAAAAATCTATGATCTCGGAAATAAAGAAGGCTATCGCCAATTCTGGCAAATCTATCACAAACCTCCTCGGGCAGAGTATCGAGACTATCTTCTCGAACGGCGAGATTCCCTCATCCCGACGGACGAACGGAGCTTCAAGGGCGCATACTACACACCTCTTGCCGTCGTGGATCGAGCCTATGACAAGCTCACAGAGACGCTCGGGGCAAACTGGCAACGAGAGTATATCATCTGGGATATGTGCTGTGGAGTCGGCAATCTGGAGGTCAAGCACTCCAATCCTCGCAATATCTATATGTCTACCCTCGATCAGGCGGATGTCGATGTGATGAAAGCCACCAAAACTTGTGTTTCGGCAGAGCGGTTTCAGTATGACTATCTGAATGACGATATCACGGATGATGGAAAGATTGATTATACACTGACTGGAAAAGTTCCAGAAAAACTCAGAAAGGCAATCAAAGATGGAAAAAAGATTTTGGTGCTGATCAATCCGCCATATGCAGAAGCGATGAATGCTGATAATACGACAGACAATATCGGTGCAGAGAATAAAATATGAGTCCAAAAAACAAAAGTTGCCAATACTATGGATTCTCATGGATATGCAAAACGGGAGTTGTTTATCCAATTCCTCGTTCGTATACAGAAAGAAATCCCAAGTGCCACACTCGCAATGTTCAGTACACTCAAGTATATCAATGCTCCAAATTTTGAAGAGTTTCGTAAATCATGGGATTCTGACTATCTCGGGGGTTTTATTGTCCATAGTAAGGCTTTTGATGGACTCAAATGAAATTTTCCTATAGGATTTCTTATCTGGCAGACAAGTCATGGTGATGGAGTGCTCAGTCAAATCGGGGAAGTCTCGGTCGAAATTCTCGATAAAGATGCAAAACCAATTGGAGAAAAAACATTTTATAATATAGATTCAGAAAAATTCTTAAGTACTTGGATTGTCCGTCCCCGAAGTAACAAGGAAGATGCTCTCCCACTCAAAAATGCAATCACTCCAACCACCAATACGAAGGATGTTCGATGAGATAAGTGGGCAGATGGGGCGATAGGGAGTATGCTTTGTGCATGAAACGACCTACAACATTCAGGAACTTTGACTGCAATTCTCTCTTCTGGGTTTTGCAGTGCATGAGCATTCTTTGTTACTCCAGAAAATCTCTGGCAATCAGCGATAGTTTTTACAGTTCGTCGTATTGTGAAGCCAACCTGGATCAATGATCGAGACCAATTCCTCCAGCCAACAGGCGAACTCACAGACGAATTCAAAAATGATTGTCTCATCTGGATGCTCTGGAATGGATCCAATCTCACAGCGAGTGCGGATGATCTGGAGTGGAACGATCGGAAGTGGTCAATCGTGAATCACTTTATTCCGTTTACAGAAGATGAAGTCGGGGCGAACGAGCGATTTGAGAGTGATTTTATGGTGGAGTATTTGCGAGAGCGAGGGTATGGCTCCTCCCCTGAAAAGGGGAGGCTGGGAGAGGTTTTCTCTCCCGAGGCGATAACAGTAATGAATGCAGGGCGAGAGCTCTGGAAGGCGTATTTTGCTCATACGGATATGCGAGCGGTACGAGACGAGTTGAAATTAAACCGTTCGGATGTAGGGTGGTATCAGATCCGCAATGCTCTGAAAAAACGAAACGAAAGTGGAGATTTTCCACCCGTGTCATTCGTGGCTTTTGAGTCGGCGTACAAGGAATTGACCGAAAAAATCCGACCGAAAGTGTGGGAATTGGGGTTTTTGAGGACTTAATTTTAATGAAATATGTTTTGATTCAATAAGAAAGTAGAACAAGAAATTACTGAGACCCAAAAATTTCAATGGGAATTTCATAATGAGCACCATAGATATTTGAGATGAGAAAAGCATATAATGGAACATCAATATTCCCAACTTTTAGTGTATTTAAATTCAGGAATATTTATCGCATCATCAGTGTTGGTAAATACATATGAGAAAGTAGAATACGATTGCGTTATTGTAGCTTCATGGTGGATTTCCGCGGTATCACTTATTTTTATTTTGTTATCTTTTATATTTTCTATAGAATCTTTTAAGTACGCTATATGACTATGGGATAAAGAACGAAAAGAAGATATTGATAATATCTATGTTAAAATTATGAATGCAAGTATTTATATTTCTACTTTTTTTCTTTTCTCTGCAATTATCTTAACTCTAATATTTTTTACTCTTAATTTTTTAAATATGTCTGATAATAAACCAAAAACCTTTGTTGAATCTTCTCCAGTTGGTGTACAGAAAAATTCCGAACCAGTAAGTGCTGGAATTTCTCCTGCAGAATTTTTTGCACAAACGGGAACAAAAACTAAGTAATACATCCTATGTCTCCTCAAGTTATTGCCTACATTGACGCATCGAATCTGAGATTTTGAGTGGCTCAGAATGGTTGGGAACTTGACTATAAGGCTTTCAGATCATGGCTTCGAGACAAGTTCTGAGTTACGAGGGCGATATTATTTATGTGACTGGTTCCTGAGTATACTGACTTATATAACTATCTTCAATCCATCTGATATGATATATTGTTTCGCCCAACACTTACGAGTAAGGAGTGAAAAACAAAGTGAAATGTTGATGGAGAGGTTATATTGGAAATGTGCTCCAATTTTTATGAAGATAAGATTGATACTGCTATACTTGTTTCTGGAGATGGGGATTACCATTGTATTGTTCATTTTCTGAAAAATAATAAGACCCCAATTAAGATCGTATCTCCAAATCGAAAATACCTTTCATATCTTCTCAAGAAGCTCTCCGTACCAACTATCTTTCTTGATGAATTCTCAGAAAAGCTCAGGAGGAAATAAAAAAAGCCCTCGGATATGCCGTGACATATCAAAGGACTTTTTCATATTTAGTAAGCAAATTATATCATTTCATATAAAAATTGCAAATTTTTTCTTAGGAAACAAAGGCAAAAGTATTCATTGAATGTGACATTATTTCACGACTTCCATTTTTCTTTTGACTTCCCATCAAAAAAGAATATATAGTGTATATATAACACTTAATTAGTGATCAAGAGTCGAGAGGCTCTTCTATTTTCCTACTTAATAAGTGTTATAACTACATTTATTAATTACCTTTTTTCTTATGGGAACTGCGATTCATGGGGAAGGGCTCAGGATGGATTCACGGAATCTGGATATGATGCAGGTCGAGACCGCGCTCGTGAGACAACTTCGCGAATACTGCGAATGAGCCAAGCAGAGGGGGTATGTCGTCGGAGTGAGTGGGGGAGTCGATAGTGCGGTCGTGTCTACCCTCTGTGCGAAGACGGGACTTCCCGTCTATGTCGTCGAGATGCCGATCCATCAAGGGGCTGATGAGGTAACTCGGGCAGGGAAGCATATCGCGTGGCT
>CAZDFE010000002.1:2228-18074 GCA_964504755.1 uncultured Candidatus Peribacteria bacterium | reverse complement strand
AGTATAACTTCCACATTTGAATCAGGAGTAGGAAAAGTATGAATTATTTTTTTTGTTTCGATTTCATTTTCGCCCTGTTCCAGAAAAAATCGACTCTTTCTGAGGGGGTAGGATTTCCAGTCGATACGGTTTTTCTCTTTTAGGTCTACCAGACTCGAAAAATCCATGAGTGCGTTATTGATATTGCGAACCGTAATTTCTGAAGATTGGGGAGAATTTTTTATAAACTGATGAAAGTCAGTTTCGATTATTGCTTTTTCCTCATTCGAGAGTGTATTATGTCGGGATCCGTGATAGTATCTCGCAAAAACCTTTTCGAGATTGGTATCCCATGCAAGGTATGACTTTCCATACCCGAAAGCGAGAATTGCTTGACTAGTGTATTCTCCAACTCCAGGAAGCTGTATGAGAGCATGTTTATCAGATGGAAATATTCCACCATATACATTACTAATAATATTAGCCGTTTTTAGGATATTGCGTGCTCGTGAATAGTATCCAAGCCCCTGATAGTACGGAAAAAAAGTATCATAATCAGCCTCTGCTAGGTGTTCGATATGAGGAAATCGTTCGATCATTCGTTCGAAAAAACCTACCACTCGACTTGCTTGGGTTTGTTGTAGTAGAATTTCTGAGAGCCATACTCGGTAAATTCGCTCTGATGCAGGCAGTTTATATTGACGCCATGGAAGGGTATGACGTCCATTTTTTTCGTACCATTCTAGGAGATTTTCCCATTCGAATGAGGATAGATATTTTTCTGTCAAAGTCATAAGAAGTGAAGAAAAATAGGTATAATTTTTTGATTGTATGAGATTGTTTTCCCTTTGCAAGTTTGTGTATTTTCCCCTTGTTTTTCGATATCGAAAAACTATACTACTCAATATATAACCTCTCTCATATGCGACTTTTTTCTCGAATTGTACTTTCGCTTCTTGCTGTTATTGGAGTGAGTGCTCTTGGGTATTATGCCTATATTCTTTCGACAGAAACACTCACATTTCCCTTTATTGGAATGGAAGATCAGCGGGGTTCTGAACTTCAGATTATCGCGGCTCGTCCGAGTTTTCTTGCCGATGCATCTGTGTCATTACTCGATATGGATGCGATTCGGGGTTCTCTCTATTTTGGGAATCAGTCACTCATGGAGACCCCCTCATTATCTGGAGAGTATACATTAACTCTTTCTGGAGAATACGTTGGCGTACGTATGAAAAGTATGAATAGTGATTCTCTGCTCAGACTTTCCGCTGATGACTATAATAAAAAGAAAACAACCAAGTATCGATTCGGTCGAGATATTACGCTTCGGACACTTGAGAATCCTCGATGACTCGATATCGTTTCTCAGTGAGAACCGAGAGAACGTCGATATAGTATTCGAATGTTTGGATTCGATGAAATATATACTCCTGAACATGTTCGATTCTATTCATATGCTACGAATGATGCTATTTTGTGTCGAGTAGATACTATTCCATGGCATGATGCAGTTCTCCTCTCTCGAGAAACGACACAACCGTATACAAAAAATGGTCAAATTCTCACAGAAGAAGTACGTCTCCAATATGACTCTAATGTTCCAAGAATCTGTATCATTGCTGGAGTGAACGGTGAGTACCGTGTTGTGGAGGATCGCATTCTTGATCCATTTGTTGCCACAGGATCGGTGGGAGATATGATTTCCCCTGAGATTGAAATGATGACACAAGTAGAATTCACATTTTCTGAACCACTCTATTCGGATACAGGTGCACTCTACAGTCCAGAATATATTGCTCGTCGACACGATGCGAAGATTGAATTTTTGAAGCATTTGCAGGTAGATGGATATGCTGATCCAGTTACCCCTGATAATATCACGTTTTCTCCTCAGCGTGCTATTATCACTCTTCCTCTGCAGGAAGGGAAAAAATATGTATTCCGAATTTCAGATATTGCTGATATATATGGTCGAACAATTTCTCTGAATACCCCAGTCACACCTAAGCGTCTTCCATTCCTTTCCCTTAAATCACGAGAAGGGAATACTATTTTTCCCGAAAAAAAAACGATCGATATTAGGCTCTATAGTCTCGATTCTCCTCGTTCTACCTATGCACTGAAGCTCTGTCGTATGAATCTCGATTCATATAGTCGTCTTGAGCGTATTGTGACAAATGCAGAGAATATAGGTCAGGCAGATATTTTTTCACTGATGAATGGATCAGGTGCTATTTCGTGTAATACGAAGGATGTGGTATTGTCTCCACGAGGGTATATGACTTCATTTTCTGCCCGAGATATTGCACCGAATGGGAATCTTACCACGGGTTTATATGCGCTTTATTTTGCGAATCCAGCCGATCTTGCTACATTTACTGGAAAACTCATACCACCACTCTTATTTTCAGTGATTGATACCCATATTACTATGAAAGTTGATGCGAGTGGAAAGATGGTATTTCTCGCAACGGATATAGAAACTGGCCTTCCTCTCGAATGACAAGAGATTACGGTAATGCGAAATGTGACTCGAACGCATATCGAAAAATGGAATAGCACCACCCAAACGACTGATACAGAGTATGTTCCTCTTTCTGCCCAGAGTTTCGCTACCGGCCTTACTCTCGGAAAAACGAATGCTCAGGGATTCTTAGAAATAGAACTTCAGAGTCTGAAGTGACTCGAAGAGTATGATACGAGTCCTTTTAGTCTGACATTCGAAAATTGGTGGATGTATGAAGGGCGATATGATAGCTTCTTGGTACAGTCAAGATCATCCGATCGACTCGGATATCTCGTCAGTACCTGGAATGATGGAATTACATGATATAATTTCTGACTCAAAGACTCAGACTACTCATATAGTATTAAATCACGATATACGAGTTACCTCCATACCGATCGACGACTCTATCTTCCGGGTGAAACCGTCCATATACATGGTATTATGCGAGAAAATAGTACGAAACTCGAAATCCCTACTACCGCATTTGATCTCGTCATTGCTGATCCGATGGGTCGTGAAATCAAACGAGTTACTCTAAAGCCGAATGAGTTTGGAACCATTAGTACTGATATAGTGCTTTCAAGCGATGCATCACTTGGATCATATACTCTGAGTCTTCAGGCATCCGATGTGACAGAGTATGTTGAGAATGGTTGGGCAAACTTTCAGGTGGAAGTATTTAAAAATCCGACATTTACCGCAGAAGTAAAACTCCAAAGTCCAGATATCGATGCTGATTCTATTATCCATCTTCGTGAGAAGGAGAATACAGATGCGAATAATCCATGGTATGAAAAAGTATACGAAGGAAGATTTCTTCTCGAAGGAATCATAAAAGCTCGTTACTATAACGGAGCTCAGATGAAAAATACCCCATTTACATATCGAATCTATCGAAGTGAATACTATGATGCATCCTATTGGAATGATTGTTTCTGGGGATGTGGATACCAGCCGATGAATGAATTCTATAGTGAAGGAACGGGTTCTATCGATAGTGAAGGGTATGGATTTTTCCGTGCACCGATTGATTTTACCTCGTTTTATAATGACTATAGTTATACGGTTGAGATTATTATACGTGATCCGCTCACGGGCGAAGAGGTAGTGACTCCAGCTTCTCTGATCGTGAAACTTCCTGCTCAGTACAAAACCTTTAACCCCAATAATCCTATTACCTTTGTTCCGAAGAAAAAAATTCTTCAATCATGAGAATTGTTGCAAGGCGAACTGGATCCGCTCTATGGAAGTTGGGATTCGAGTCTTTCTGGCAAGTATGCATATGAGATTATGCGTCGTGAATATATCGATATCCCTGTCGATGATATTCGTGCTGGAAAAACGAAGATTACCCATGCCAAGGATAGTATTGTAGCCACGGGTTCACTCGATAGGGCTCAGTTTTCGAAAAAACTTATCGGATACACACCTGGCGAATATCATTTTCGTGTTATGCCAATGGGTATTTCTGGAACTATGCCTGAGTCGAGTATTACGGATACTATTTTTTATATTGCTGGTGCGGAAGCATCACTTCGTGATTCGAGCCTTCGTGTTATACCCGAAAAAACAGTATACAATCATGGGGATACGGCACGGGTTCTGGTGCAAGTTCCATTCACAGGATCGCATATTCTTCTCACGAAAGAAAAGGGTGGCATTCTCGAAAAAGAATACTTCTATCTCTCGGGAAATACCTTCACAAGGGATATTAAGATGGATGATACACTCATGCCCAATGCATATATTGGAGTGGTGGCACTTCGTTCACAGAGTGGTTCAGAGTCGAGTCGTTCCTATGCAGTGGGTTATGGCGAGCTTGTGACCAGTATGAGCGATAAGAAATCACGTCTGAATCTTGTTACCGATAAGCCAACCTATAAAAATCGCGAGACCGTTCGACTCGATATGACCCTAACAGATAAGTCGGGAAATCCACTGCAGGGCGAAGTTGCTGTGATGGTCGTAGATGAGAGCCTGATTCGATTGCTCTGAAATATCGATCTCGATATATTACCAAAATTCTATCAGAAGTATCCATTCACGATGAAAACATCACTGACAGCTATTGGTATCGAGCGTAATCGTTTTTTGTCTCGTAAGGGTTCGAATGGGGGAAGTGGAGACAAGTGAGGAGATGGGGTTGAGATCGCATCACGATCATTATTCCAAAATACTGCCTACTATAATCCGAGTATTCGTACCGATATCATGGGGAAAGCGCGTATTGACTTTCCTCTTCCAGATAATATTACCGACTACCGAATTATTGCTATTTCTAATACAAAGAATTCGCTCTTTAGTACTGCGGAGAAGACGATCGCCGTTCGAAAAGACTATACGCTCGAATCTCAAGCACCGATGATCGTACGAAATGGTGATACCTTTACCATTACTGCAAGCGCATTTAATGCGACAAAAAAAATAACAAATGCAGAGATTTCTCTCCTGCTGGGAACGGGAGGTAGCATCACTCGTCAGAAGCAATCGGTTATATTGAACCCCGGTGAGGCGAAGTCAGTGGATTTTTCTCAAAAACTTCCTGGATGATTGCCCGAGAAGGTGCCATATACTCTCGAACTGCGAGAAAATGGTATACTCCTCGATAGCCTTACTCGTACATTTCGTATTCCAGAATTACCCATTATGGAAAATACTTCGCGTATATTTCAACTCATGACAGGGGCCTCAATGACTCTTACTCTACCTCAAGCTGATGCTTCGGTAGATGGAGAGAACTCAAAGGTTGAAGTGATTGTTGCATCATCGTATGTCGCACAGATGGAAGATACTATTCGTTCACTACTTCAGTATCCATATGGTTGTATCGAACAAACGATTTCTTCCACCCTTCCGAATGCGATCGCCCTTTCTCTTGCCGATCGTTTGGGCATACAGATAGATCGTTCTCAGGCAGAGGAGAATACAAAGAAATGACTCTCAAAAATACTAAGAATGCAGCATTATACGGGTGGTTGGACGTATTGGGAGGGGGATGCTACTCCAAATACTCATATCACTCCATTCGTACTTCGATCTCTTATTTCTTTCCGTAAGGTGGGGCAAGTTGTTCCACAGGAAGCGATCGATGCGGGTGTGAGCTATATTATCACTAACGAAGAAGCATATAAAACGGATGCCAATATTGAGGCAGAAGTTGCTTGGACTCTTGCTATCCTGAAGCACGAACAAGCACTCTCATTCTGGAATATGATTGATCCAAAAAAACTCGATCGTCATGGATATCTCGCGTATGCGAATGCTTCCCATCTTCTCGGAAAACTCACTCCTCAGATACAAAAAGAGCTTCATACTCATATGAATACTCGCCTGGATCAATCCTATTGGTATTGGGATAGTACAACTGATTCTGCCCTGTATGCCCAGTTTCTCCTCGATATAGGAGATAGACAATCAGCTTCATATATACTGGATACCCTTTCTCGTTCCTTCGATCCGAGTTCGTACTATATTTCTACGCAGGCAAAGATTCAGTTTTTCCTCGCACTTTCCCAAGAACTATCAGCTCGTGTCCTCAAAAATCAAAATCTAACAATCGCACTTCGTGGCGATGCACTTATTGCCGATGCTTCTATTCGTGCTCCGAAGATGTATGCTCGTGTTCTCTCGAATCGAGCAAAAATAGGAACTACGATCTCACTGAAGCGAGATGCTGCTCAGGATCCACTCTATGTCATCGTGAATATAAAGGATCGACCAAAATCAGTTGTAGATATGCCAGCAGTTCATACTGGAGGGATTCGTATTTCCCGTTCCTTCGATCGTATCGATGAATCAAAATGAATTGATGCACGAGGTGATTTTCTCTCAGCAACGCCCGTTACGAATGGTATTTTCGAGAAAGGAAAACTCTATCGAGTAACCCTGACGACTACTCTTTCTGGTCGCACTAATACTGATTGGTATAATCTCGCGAGTGAAGATTTCTTGCCAGCCGGATGGCGTCCGATTCGTGGTATTTTTAAGACAGAGAGCATCATGACAGCATCGAATACCAATCGAGCCTGGTGGGATTATTGGGATTATGTTGAAGCCCGTGATGATCGCATTCTCTCACATATTTCCTATGGATATGGCGATACTCGCACGTATATCTACTATGTTCGTCCTGAGAGTATCGGACAGTATCTTCTTCCGCCAGCGACTGCATATTTCATGTATCAGCCAGAAATACACGCCTACACGAAATACGAGAAAATCTCGATCATCCCCGCGAAGTAGTCCTAGATTTTTGACAGACGTTCCCTTTTGGATACACTCTTTCCTATAAAGAGTGTATTTATTTTCTAATATTTCTTTTTCTATGAAGTGTCCGAAATGTAGAAATCTCGATACCAAGGTAATCGATTCTCGCGCGACGGAAGATGGGAAGGCGATCCGTCGCCGAAGGGAGTGCGAGAAATGTGGAGCTCGTTTTACGACGTTTGAACGTCTCGAATTTGTGTCATTTATGGTAACAAAATCCTCGGGAGAAAGCGAGCCATACGATCGAGCAAAGGTCGTGAATTCGATGATGAAAGCCCTCACGAAGCGCACCTTCAATCCAGAAAAACTCGAGAATGCTATCAATACCCTCGAGAATGAATGGGCACAGAATAAGCAGGGAATTACCTCGAAACGCATCGGTCGTGATATTTTGCGCAAACTTCGAGATTTTGATGAAGTAGCATTTCTTCGTTATGCCTCCATCTACCATAATCATGAAAGTGTTCGTGGATTTATAAAATTCATCGAAGATGAGCTCGGATAGTACTATTTCTATTATTCCACTTCGGACGAGTGTGCTTCGTGCACCGCTTTTGTCCTATGAACTCTGTCAGAGTATCGAACAGACACTTCTCGAGGAAAAAAAGATACTCATTCTCTATAATCGTCGTGGTTCGGGACGCGCATGGATATGTCGGGATTGTTCCTATATTGCAGATTGTCCTCAGTGTGATATTGCCCTTGCGTATCATACTACTCCCACACGCAGACTCATGTGCCATCAGTGTAACTTTATTTCCTCCGTTCCTCATACGTGTCCGAAGTGTCATGGGAATGGATTTGATCCGGTGGGAATTGGTATTCAACGACTCGAATCGGATCTGATACGGTTATTTCCGACGGCAGGAGTTCTGCGCATGGATTCTGATATACAGAAAAAGAAAAAAGAACTCTTCTCGGAACTTTCTGAGCATTCTATCCTTCTTTCTACCTATTCGGGGATTGGCATGATTCATGAATCTTCGATTGATGTGGTTGCATTTGCCCTCTTTGAATCCGATCTTACGATTCCTGAATACCGTATGGAAGAAGAACTCTATCATACGCTGCATATTGCCAAACATTCTGGAAAGCGAGTTTTGATCCAAACGGAACTTTCTTCTCATCCACTTCTGAGTGTCTTAATTGATGGGAATTATAAGGATTTTCTCACCTATATGAGTCACGAGCGCAAGCTATTTTGATATCCACCATATGGAGATTTTGTTCTGATTCGTATTCATGATCCTTCGAAGCCTCGAGTCCAGGATATTGTCGCGAAACTCGTGAATAAAATCCAAATCCTCAAGAAAGACTCCACATTTCTCGCATTCGATCGTGATATTTGGGAACGGTATAGAAATGAATGGATACAGAAAATCGTTCTCAAAGATGAAGATATTTCGTACCTTCTAGAACAGCTTGAGACTGAGATTATAAAAAATCGAGCCGTCACGCTCGAATGGAAATAAATACTCTTTTATATATTCATCGTATTTCTTCTCGAGAAACTCCATCCGAGAATTCCGAGAATAATCAGTCCAAATACGATGAAGAATCATCGGAATCACATGATTTCGAGAAATATTCCTCCAAACACAAGTCCGATCACATTCGCAGCATTTTGGAGTATTTTCATTGGTCCTGCAGAAGCATTCGCATCGATTTCTTGGAGGTGCATGGTTTCCGCATATATTTTATTATACTGATCGAGAAATCCATTTTGCCCAAGCGACATTCCACAGGCATATCAGAGACTATTAATCACAGCACAAGTCAGGATGATCCCAGTACCACTCTCGATAAATATCCCCATCGCAATGAGTGAGCTTCCAGAGAGGGCGAGACCGATCATGGCAACGGTTTTTACGCCTATTTTTTCTGAGAGTCGTATGGCAACCTCTTGGAGTCAGAGTGCAGGAACAGCGATACAAGCGAGAAGGACATATCCCCATCCTTGCTTGATATCTTCGAGGAAACTAATCAGAAAGGTTGAGGCGAATGTATCCCAGAATCAGAATACCAGGACGAGCGACATCGTCCAATAAATAATGATATAGATAGGCATGTGGCTCATTATGGTATAGATGATGTTTGCTGTTTTTTTAGTTTCATCGAGGAGCTCACTCCATTGGAACGTTTTTTCTTGTTTGCGTTGAGGCTTGAGAAATATATATTTCGCACTTTTGAGTACTTTCGTGAGATCGACCGCACTAATCCGCTCACTGATATATTCTTTTATATTTTCTTTATTGACTCGTTTTACCGCAACGGTAAATGATGTAATATCCTTCAATTCTACCGTTTCACTCGAATTATCGAAAAATCGAGTCGTAAAAATCAGAAAGCCTGTAATAATACAAAAAAGGCAAAATACCGCAAATGTCGGATTAATAGAGAGAATCAATCCTGAGAGTATGAGTCATATGAGTGATCCGATACCATAGGTGATATTATTTCTGGCAAGAATCTTTGGATACTCACTCGGACTGGCGTGAGAGAGGATATAACCATAGGTAGAAATATCATTAATCTCTTTCGTGAGCCCATAACAGAACGAGGCAATCAGGATCAGTATCCAGTTCATTGCATTCGAGAAAAACCATCCCATAGCCGATTCGAATCCTTGAGGAACAACGACTTTTGTGATATCACCGAGCGTGGTAAAAAAATTAAAAATGAAAGAAAAGAATATTCCTGTAGCAATGAGCTGAGAAATAGCTCCAATTATAAATAATTTTTTCGTCGAATAGTATCGCTGGAGTATGCCGACGGGAATATCGAGTAAAAAAGCGATAAAATTCGCAATTCCGAGAAATATTCCTACGAGGATGACACTTTCGAGCTGAAATGTGAAGAAAAAGACCACCGAAAAATGGAAAATCATCCACACGAACCCCTGAAATGAATTGGTAATATAAAAATTCTTCAGTCTATATCCATCGAGAGAAGTATTGGCAGAAATCATGATCGGATTGACTGTCTCTTCTGTAGGGACTTGATCTGTTGCCTGGTTCGAGTTTCATTCAGTTTGAGGAGAAGTATCTTCCATAGGAATAGGGGAAATTATTACTGCAACAAAGCCGTGTTGCACCGGCTTTATATACGTATATGACTTACATCTTTACGATATTCCTGACGAGGGAATAGATGCATTCTATCAGACTCTTTTTCTTTTTTCAAAAATTCAACTCCTCTTTTGCTTGCGAACTTCTCATTTCAGTTTGTGATACAAAAAATCCCCGATCAATATTAGACGGGGATTTGGCTTATAGATTTTATTTTCTTGAGATTTTGGAGTTGTCCATAGGCGACCGTAGATTCGAGTTGTTCGCGAGTTTCTTTCTTACTTTGTTCTTTATATTGCTCCGCTTCTTCGGCTCGTTTCTTGGATTCATCGAGAAGAGTATTTATAACGGGGAGGGCTTCGCGGAATTCTTGGATGAGTTTTTCTTCGGCGTGTTGTTGTACTTCCAGAAATCGTAGAATATACGTATCCCAATGATCGAGAATCTGACGCTGTCGTTCGAACGATAACACCTCAAAAATTACCACAATATTGTGTTTCACTTCCTCAGAGAGAGGCGAGCGTTCGAGAAGGGATTGGAGGCGAAAATTTTTCGTCATACGATTCTCGGGGGCAAAAGGGTAAATATGGATATTATTTTGTATTTAGGCAGCGAGTTTGAGTGTTTCGTCGTTGGCAGCAGGATTCGCTACTATAGAGGCTATCTCACGTCGAATAGTTTGATTATATTGAGCCAAAAGTCCATGCACGATCATGGCAACTCCTGGGTTTGTATTAATTTCAGCAATTGTGACTCATGCCTCATGGAACATGGCTATAATTTTTCTACGTTCTGGAACTGTCATATTCTGCATTATTTCTGACACTCTTTTGGCATAATCCACGAACTCTCACATTCTATGTATAGAAGGTGTTTCCGCAAGAGAAGGAGTATTATTTGGTCGAATAGTCATATAGACAAAAAGTTATTCTCTGTGATTGTATCAGGAAATATCACAAAAGGCAAAAAATATTCAGTTTTTTACGCAAAAATCCTATAAATGCAAGTTTTTTTCTGTGAAGAAAATCTTAGAGCTGATACCGAAGGGCTTCGAGCATAGGTTTTATATTTTCTGGTATTTCTTTTGGCATTTTCGCTTCCACGATCACATACATATCACCCGTTTTTCCATTGCTCGTTCGACCCTTTCCACTGATTTTGAACTTTGTTCCTGGTTTTGTTCCTGCTTTTACCTTCAGAGAAAGGTGCTTGTTATAGACGGTTTTTACATCGAGCGCGGTATCGAATAGAAAATCGAGAAATGGTATTTCAATGGTTTCGGTGACATCGAGGTTTTCTACTTCTTTTTTCGGAATATTTTCTTCATATTGCGTCTGACGCTGTTGGTTTCTACCCCCTCCCATCCCTGAGAGGATATCCCCCAGATCGAAGTCGAAGTCTTGTGATGACTGCCGTCGTCCGCCTCAGCCCATTCCACCAAACTGAGAAAAGATATCTCCAAAATCAAATCCCTGGGCACCACCTCCCATCCCTCCTCAGAAAGGATTCCTACCCCCCTGAAATCCAGAGAAATCAGCAGATCCGAACTGATCGTAGTTTTTCTTTTTTGTGGCATCACCGAGGACTTGATAGGCTTCGTTGATTTCTTTGAATTTTGACTCAGCCTTTTTGTCACCCTTGTTTCGATCGGGATGGTATTGCATCGCCATTTTTTTATAGGCTTTTTTTATTTCAGCATCGCTCGCTGACTTTGATACGCCGAGGATGTCATAGTAGTTTTTTTGTGTCATATTTTTCTATACATTTCTGCCACATTGTATCAAAAAAATAGCACCTGTCAAAGGAAGGTGCTATGATCACAAGAGAGTCAAAATTTGCCTTTCATTTTCTTTTCGCTACACTTTCTCCATGCTCAAGGCAATACCAGAACATATCGAAAAAATACTCAAAAATCTCCCTTCGACTCCTGGAGTCTATCAGATGAAGGATGCTGATGGAAAGGTGATCTATGTCGGAAAAAGCGTGAATCTCAAGTCACGAGTTTCGTCGTATTTTCGAGATACGGGTTCTCTCACACTCGCGAAAAAACAAATGGTCGGAAAAATCGAAGATATCGAGACGATTCTCTGTCAGACCGAAGTGGAAGCCCTCGTCCTCGAAACCAATCTCATCAAGCATCTTGCCCCGAAGTATAATATCCTCATGAAGGATGATAAGAATCTCGCATATATCAAGATCACGAAATCGATCGTTCCCGAAGTTTATAAAACCCGTCAGAAAACAAAGGATGGGGCGCTCTACTTCGGTCCGTATACACAGGGCGCGAGTATCTATGAGAGCGTGAAAAATCTGAAACGTATTTTCAAAATCCGAAATTGCAAGATTCGTTTCGATCTCGCACGTCAGGGAATATCAGGAGAAAAAGAAGTCGTTATCTCGGATAAGGCAGGAAAGTCGATCCCGTGTATGGATTATTATATCGGACTATGTCCCGCGCCCTGCTTGCTTCGTTCTGCGAATCTCTCAGAGCATGCCGAGCATATCGAATCTTTGAAGGATTTTTTGCGGGGAAATGATGCGAAAATCATCGAAACTCTCGAAACAAAAATGCATGAACATGCAAAAAACCTCGAATTCGAAGAAGCGGCGAAGCTCAAGTCTCAGATCGAAGCGATCCGAACCTTGTCGGAAAAACAACTCGCACGCGATGTACTTCCCGGGGATCATGATTTTTTCGTAGCACTCGAGAAGTATGGAAAACTCCATGTCGCACTGATGCAGATTCGTGCTGGCCAGATGATCGGGGTATTTCGTCATATTCTCGAATCTCGCGTGGATGATCCGACGGATATGGTGGCTCAGTTCCTTGCTCGTCAGTACATCTCAGACGAAACGGAACTGGAACTTCCAGATTCACTGATTTTGACTACCGAAATTACGGATTCGGGGCTTCTGGATTTTTTCCGAGAAAAATGAGTCCTCCTCGAATATCCGACGATCGGCTCGAAGAAGGAACTCCTCGATTTTACGATGAATCAGGCTCGAGAATTCGCCTATAAAACCGAGCTCCAAACCCTCGAAAATAAGACACTTACACGCGAACATATGGCAAATGTCCTCGATTGACTCGGGTATCCTATTCCGAAAAAAGGGGAAATCGTTTTCGAGTGTTATGATATTTCTCATACGCATGGTCAGTTTACCTATGCGTCACGTGTGGTGATCGTGAATGGCAAACCCGATCCAAGTCGATATAAGAAGTATAAAATCAAAACCATAGAAGTTGGAAAGATCGACGACTTCGCATCGCATCGCGAAGTGATGCTGCGTCGGGCGATCGAAGGGGCTGAGCTCTCGAATTTCCCACATCTGATTATTATCGATGGGGGGAATTGACAGCTTTCGAGTGCGATTTCTGGGGTACGAGAAGGAATCTGGACGTTTGCTCATGAACGATCCAAGTGAAGTATTTCTGAAAGTGGATCAAACGAAAATATGGAACGATCAGAAAATCTACTCCCACTCCCACCGATTTGTTCGATTGCGAAGCGAGAAGAGGAGATTTTTCTCCCAGAAAAAAAAGACCCCATTCTCTTCGAAAAGGGAACGGGAGAACTTATGGTACTCCAGAAAGCACGCGATGAGTCGCATCGATTCTCGATCACGGCGAATCGTCAGGCCCGCACCAAAGCCATGAAGAAAAATATTCTCGAAGAACTGCCAGGCATCGGGCCTGTTACCCGAAAAAAACTCCTGAAATCTGCTGGAACGATCGATGCCATTCGTACCATTTCCCCAGGTGAACTCGAACAAATATGTACGAAGACACAGATCGAGACCTTGCGAGACCATGGACTCCTCTAATTTTTATACTTTTTTCTTTTCATTGTTGTGTATATTCTCGCTTTCGAAACATCGTGTGATGATACTTCCGTTGCGATTATGCGGGATGATGTTTGTATCGCACTTTCGACTCGAACGCAGCTCGAACATGATGTTACGGGTGGGGTCGTTCCTGAGGTAGCCGCGCGCAGCCATGCGAATGCGATTTTTCCTTGTATCGATGATGTTCTCAGAGAAACAGGACTCTCTCTCGAAGATATGGATGTGATTGCCTGTACGGAGAAGCCTGGTCTGCTTCCATCGCTTCTCACGGGTATTACTGTTGCCAAGACAATCGCACTTTCTCTTGAAAAACCACTCATCTGGGTCGATCATATCGAAGGGCATATTTTCGCGAACTATCTGGGTCGATCGGAATCGGATATTATTTTCCCAGCCGTGGTACTGACGGTTTCGGGTGGACATACTGAGATATATCTCTGGAAAACCCGATTCGAACTCGAACTCCTCGGGCAAAGTCGTGATGATGCTGCGGGGGAATGTTTCGATAAAGTGGGGAAAATGATGGGGCTGGGATTTCCTGGTGGAGCCAAAATATCGAAGCTTGCGAGTGAATATTTGGAGTCTCATCCAGAAAGGCCCCCTCAAAAACGATTATTTCCCGAAGTACTTCTCGAAAAAGATTCGCTCGATTTTTCTTTTTCTGGACTCAAAAGTGCGGTAAAACGTGAGATCGATAGTCGTATGGATGTATCGGAAGGAATCCTCTCTCATGAAGATATGTTGGAAATTGCTTTTGAATTCGAAGAAGTAGCGACAGATATTCTTTCGAAAAAACTGATTCGAGCTCTCTCGCAAACAGGGGCTCAGATGATAATGCTTGCAGGAGGAGTGAGTGCGAATTCAAAACTTCGCAAAAAGCTCGAAATGAGTGCTTTGGATATAGGAATACCATTTCTTGCACCAGTAAAAAATATCTATTCGATGGATAATGCCGCCATGATCGGAATTCGAGCGTATTACCAGCATATAGATAACTTCAAAAAATAAACTGTCTTCAAATAGATTGTCAACCAGGTTTCAGTTGATTTCTCTTCTATTTTCCATACACTCTCTCTGCTTTTAACTTCCATATTGTATGAATCATTCTACTCCTGAAAAATCAAATATTGCACTGGTTAGTATTGTAACTATTTCGCTTTTTTGTAACGTGTTTCTTGTTGGATTTGCTGCTTGGGCTACTCTTTCACCAGAGACACACCCTATTCGTAATATTTTACTCCAGATCGAGTATGATAAAGTCGGTGGTCGTGGGAATTATGAGACCATGAATCATGCACAACGCCTTTCTCTCACAGATCCTCAGAACCCGAGTAGTCTCGTCCATATGCAGGAATATATTAATTCCTTTTCTGGCGGGGTAAAAAATCCTTCTCCTCAGGATGGATCATCAGCAACTCAGACAAAGACAATGACTCTCGAAGAAGTAGCGACTCTCAAAAAGGATGCTGCCATCGAAGGAAAAGATACTGCAAAAATATTGGTCGTTGAATATTCTGATATGGAATGTCCGTTCTGTATGAAACAGTATCATGAAACAAAATTATCTGATACAATCAAGTCCCAATATGGTGAGACTGTTGGATTTGTGTTTAAGAATAATCGAGGAGTAAACCACCCAGGAACCGAGGCAAAGGCTATCGCAGCCCTCTGTGCTCAGAAAGTTGGAGGTAATGCGAAATACATACAGTACTATCGAGGTATTATGGATAAAACCATGAATAATAATCAAGTATTCCCAGTGGGTGATTTAGCGACACTCGCTAAATCGGTAGGTCTTGATACAGCAAAATGGCAGTCATGTGTTGATAAAAAAGAAACGGCAACTGTATTTCAATCTCAGACTTCGGAAGCTCAGAAATTCGGTCTCGGCGGGACTCCAGGAACGCTTATCGTAAATGTGGAAACAGGGAAGTATGGAACTATCGAAGGAGCGTACCCATATACTCAGTTTGCTAGTACGATTGATTCATTATTGAAATAAATATTAGCGGTCTTCATTAAAATAAAAACCCCATATGGGGTTTTTATTTTCGGCGCCAGTCTCGTGGAAATATATTTTCGATCATTCATTTTTTACCCCGATCCAGTCATATGATGATATCTCTGAAGGAGAGGAGAATATTCCCATCATGTTCGCATGTTATATCAGGATTT
>CAZDFE010000002.1:0-2218 GCA_964504755.1 uncultured Candidatus Peribacteria bacterium | reverse complement strand
ATAATTCTCTATATCCATATCTCGTCCCGCATAATAGCCGAGACTATTTCCACCCACACAATTTCCGATATTTTCACCCCAGCGCATGAAGTAGTACTTTTTTCTGATTTCTTCGAGTCGGGGGTGTTCGATAGTGGTCAGTATATTTTCTCGGAATTTCCAGTATTTCGGAGGTATGTCATTGCTTCGAAATGATTCTGGAAGGTGATGAAGTTCTTTTAGTATAGTTATTTCTTCATTATATTTTGGTTCGAGGGTTCGCTCCTTTGTTTCTATTTCTTCTATCTTTCTGAGTTTTGAGACAAAAAATCCACCTGTTCCATCGATATGGGGCCACCATTTTTTCTGAAATGTAATCTCGAAACTTCCTGGGTATTTTTCCATCATAGCTTGGAGTACACCTTCATTTTCGATCAGATTCAGGGTACAGGTAGAATAGATCATTTCTCCATCGATCTTGAGCGCGATGAGTGCGGATTCGAGGAGTTTTTCTTGGAGTCTTGCAATTTGTTTTACGTTTTTGATGTGCCAGTTTTTGAGTACATCACCTCCACGAAAGGCGGTTCATTCACCACTACAAGGCGCATCAAGAAGAATACGATCGAATACTTCTGCTTCGCCTCAGAAAAATTGTCCTGGATAGAGGGTTACTCCGATATTCATACTTCCCATACGATCCAGATTCTGGAGGAGTTGAGGGATTCGTTCTCGAGTAGGCTCATTCGCGATGATAAAACTATTCGGATACATTTCAGCGAGTTGAGTGGTTTTCCCACCTGGGCTCGAGGCCATATCGAGAATCAAAAATTCATCAGTATGAATTTTCCCACCAGATAAAATATCCACAGGATGCATTGCTGCAAGCTCCTGAATATAGAAATTTCCTACGAGATGATCTATATTATAGCCAAGGCGACGTTCATACGCTGAGAAATTCTCACTTCGTTCGATCTCGAATCCATTCGATATATTCGTCTCCGTGAGGATATATCCATCCGATTCGAGTCGATTTCTGACTTTTCCTACTCGATCGGGTTTAATTCGAATCGTTTTATGAATTGGTTTTTCGAGTGAGGTAAGAAAAGTATGAAATTCTTCTTCTTTTCATTCGAAGAAGGTTTCTCGGAAGTATTGGATGAATCGATCAGAAATCATAGTGATATTAGAGGTGAAATTTTCTCATGGTCTCACGATTGAGATCACGTTCTTTGATAGTATTTTTCTTTTCCCAGGTCTTCTTTCCTCTTACGAGTGCGATGCGCACTTTTATGAGATTTCCTTTGCTGTAGATTTGCATAGGAACGATCGTTGCGCCCATTTCTTTGATTTTGGATTCGAGTCGGATGATCTGATTTTTATTTAGGAGGAGTTCTCGTTCTCGTTTTGGATCGAGCTTTCGCATGCCTCACTTATATTCTCCGATGTGAATACCAGTGGCAAATGGTCGTCCACTAGTAACAAGGATATAGGAGCCCTTCAAGTTAACACCTCCATTTCGGATACTTTTTACCTCTTCTCAGAAGAGTTGTATACCTGCTTCGTACTCTTCGATGATCTCATAGTCGAAATGAGCCTTTCGATTTTCGGCGTAGATATGTGATGGACTGGCAGATTTCATGTCGCGCATTATAGGGAAACTCTCCGAAAAGAAAAGGAAAACCAAAAAATCCCAGAAAGTGGAACTATTGCATATTTATAAAATTAACTTGTAATAATATAAATATATGGCAAAATAGTGAAAACAAATACATATACACCTATGAAATACTTTTCTCTCATACTTGTTTCGATGATTGGATTTCTTTTTTCGATTTCTTTCGCATCAGCGAGCGAATCAGAAACATCGAAAAGTGAATCTACCACATCTTCTCATCACACCACCCATCCACCGCATGATCATCCTGATCACGATCATCTCAAAATTCTCAAAGATATGGACAAACGTCGAAAAAGAAAATCCCACCAAGAGTAATTAGGTGGGATTTTCCCAATTTATAAGATTATCCACTCTCTTTTGTATTCAGAATGTAATTATTTTTTTATCTATATACTCTGATAGTTGAGTATATATTAATTTCTCTAATCTTATAAATTTGTCCTCGTAAGAAATTGTGTTATTTAAATCTTCTTTTGCTTCCTTTAAGTCTTGATATAAGGCTTGGTATCTCGGAAAAAGATGCTCTGGAATTTTTTCTTGTTGAACGAGAGTATTGATGCT
>CAZDFE010000001.1:19133-21283 GCA_964504755.1 uncultured Candidatus Peribacteria bacterium | reverse complement strand
AGTATATACATCTCTGGGGTTTTGTCATCTTGGTTTTATTCTTTATGGATATAGCTCACCATATTCGCTTCTCCTTCTCCATAACGACCGATTTTCCGATAGTCCTGCTCGGGTGGATTTCGAAGTTCTGAGAAGAGTATCTGCGCAATATCCATGCCAGGACGAAGGATAATCGGGATCGAGTTCATATTCGCGAGTTCGAATGTGATATTGAGATAGTGACCCGGATTGATGAGTCCTGCTGTATTATGAACAATTAATCCCAGACGAGCCAGTGAAGATTTTCCCGAAAGCTGGATGAGGTATTTCTCGGAACCAAATTTCTCGATACTCGTACCCAGCACCGTGACCCCTGGACGAAGAATAAATCATTCCTCCTGCGTGACGACGATTTCTTCGTACTCGGGAAGGACTTTATTCATCGGATCAATATTCATCACGGAATAGTCCTTCACGATGAGAAATCGATCTCCGAGACGAATATCATAACTCGCTGGCTGGAGTCTGGATGGAGCAAAGTCCGAGATAAAAATATCTCCCGCCATAATCCCATCACGAATATCTCGATCAGAAAGGTACATAGACCAAAAGATAAAAGTATAAAAACGAAAGTACTATAACAGTTCGATCAGAAAAGTAAACACTATTTCTTCTCAACGGCTACCCCTGTGAGGTAATATGCAATGATTTCTTTATAGGTTTTCCCGAGATTCGCAGCATAAGTAGCACCAATTCCAGAAATTCCCACTCCATGCCCCTTTCTCGTATGTCATACACTTGCCGGATCATCGATCGACTGAAGGTATGGGATATCTACACAATTCTTGCCTCCATTAGATTCACAGTATTCTCGGTACGATCGAGTTTTTCCATCTGACTCATTGAAGTACCAGGGTTTAATCAGCTTTCCCTGATACGTGATAATTTCTCATTTCGTTGCTCGTACTTGAGTAGAAACATTCGGACTTCGTAATTCGTAACCATATCCGAGATACTTCTGGAATTCATCAGGATTATCTGAGCCATCATAGAATGAAGTATGGAATTTCCTATTTTCCTTACTTATATAATATTTCATATAACTGCGGGCCGCTACCACGATCGTTTTTATTTTCTCCACTGGATCCGTATTCGAAACTTCCCCCATACCACGCAGATAATCTTCGAGAGGAAGTTCATTGATAATCAGTAACTTCCCATTGTCATTTCTCACGATTATCTTTCCACGGAACATATTATCATTATATTTTCTATTCGTATCCCATGTAGGAACTCTTGACCAGGAAGGAATCTTTACGACATCACTCGAGAAAGAAAAAACCGTTCCAGTAAACAATTTTCCATCCGCCATGAAGTATAAATTATTATTTCATACTTTTCATACTGAAATAATTTTCGTATTTTTTACAATGATTCTTTTAAGTCCGTTCTTAATATTTAGTTTTTTCTGTGTACCACTCTGAATATCGATACTTGCACCAGAGTAGGAGAGCCGTATCTTCACTCCAGGACCACCCAGAGAAGCACTCGGACGCATAGGAGTCGAAGGAACAATATTTGATATACTTCCCGAAGATACGGAAGGAGTATTCGTACTCAGAATCACTGCAGACCCTGATCCCAGGGATTCTTTTATCGTACCAATTCGTTCCATATTCATGATCTCTTCTTCTGGAAGAGGATCAATCCGAGATACCTCTGTGTTCGATATAGGAACGTATACTTTCGCATATTTCTGCGTCATTTCTGGAAGGATGTCATAGATATTCTGGCCTGGACAAGTAGTATAGCCCACATCGCGATGACCCAGAAGTCATTTTGTCTTTTGAATATCAAACAGTGTACATTCTGGAGTCTTACATATCCGCACTCACTCGCGCTCGGTTTCGAGTGTTATCCCATACTTCTGAGCAAAAAAACCAATAGCCGACCCAAGGCCGTTCTTTTGATCTCGGTTCAGATGAAGGGATTCAAAATTTCATATAACAGAAATACCGACCGTACCGGCGTTATTATAGGAGGCATGAGCACCGACGACATAATCTCCACCCGCACGACCTTCATAGATTTTTCCACGTTGCCCTATGATATAGTTATACCCAATATCTCCCCACTGACGAGAAAGTGTATGGTAGGCATAGATAGCCCGT
>CAZDFE010000001.1:15252-19123 GCA_964504755.1 uncultured Candidatus Peribacteria bacterium | reverse complement strand
AATCTTCATCTGCGAGATTCTTATCGAGTGATTCAGCGGTATGATGGACAATGATACGATCCACCTGTTTTGTTTTCTGAATGGGCCAAACGAGCTTATGACCTTTTTCGAAACGGATAACACTCTGATAGGTATGCGCTGAGGGATTTTTCTGTGCGAGATATGATTCCCGTTTTTTCCCTAAGACGATCGCATCGAGCTGTTCCTGTGTTTTTGGATTCTGGATATACTGGAGGTATGAAGCATATTTCGTTTTCCAGAGAGGATTATCCGCATACCGTAAGGTTTCATCCGCTCCCCACTCAGAACGCTTCACGATCGGATCATTTGCCTGGAGAAGTGGCATTTTCCAGGTAAGCTTCTTTCCTACGGGTTGGGTCGAGAGTGAGAAAATTCGAATATCAGAACGACTCAATTCCCTATTGGTACGAATCTTGAGTGCAATCGAATTCGTCATTGGTGTCATGATCGGCATTGTAAAACTATATGGCTCCTCTCATTTCATATCCTGATCTTCGATATCGAGACACGACCGTTCTATCATTTCAGCAACGTTCCACTCCACACAGACTTCATCTGAATAATGAAATAAATGTTTTCTATCAATACCAATATACCAAGTATTGGCTCATTGTACTGAGGTAGCATCGATTACTATTTCATATCCATTTTGATTCCAAGCATCTCCAAGGAAAGCGAGTACATCAGAACTTTTTTTCATCGTAAATGTCTGTGGAATCGTATCATGAACACGAAAATCGTAGACAAGATTCGAAGAAAATCCTGAGAAAAAGAAGAAGAGAAAAAGAAGAAGAGAAAAATATTTCATTTATTTGCCAAAATAAGAAAAAATATGTACAATGCGGAAAATAGAGCCTAAATACTACTTATCCACAATCTATGTTTTTCCGACCTGAAATCAAGGAATTCACGAAAAATACACTCATTTTTACGCTTTTCTTCACGCTCGTTCTCCATCTATCGTGGGGATATGTAGCACCCTACCTCGGACTCAAGGCGAGTGCAGATAACGATGCCAATTTCTCTCAGGCAAATATGACCTATATGGGAAATATTGCGACCGCAGTTTCACTCAATGTCGGAATGGGAGGGAAGCAAGTTTCAAATACTCCCGTCAATCTCTCGACCGATATCATCTCTATCGCAGAAGTGCTCGCAAGCCCTCGTGATGGTCAGAAACGTCTCATCGGAAGCAATATGCTCGCGATTAGCGCGTATGTAAACGTGCTCAAAACCGACATCGTCGGTATGCTCGATCAAGCAACCGATCGCACCCGTACCCTTGATGAACAGATCGAACTTCTCAAGAGCTACTATACCAAAACGAATGAACGACTCGCTCTGATTAATGAGCAAATCAATGATCTCAAAGGAATTATTACCAGTAGTATAGAGGTAACTAATACGGCAAAGTCCTCTATGGAAACGCAGTATCAAGCATTCGACTATAGTGGTGTCGATGGACTCATCGAAGACTACGTAACGGCAAAAAATAACGAAAATAAGGCTCGCGTCTATCTCGTCTATCTCGAACGATTCCAGCGAGCCTATGGCATCCTCCAAGGGAAAAATAAAGTCCTCCTCGATACCCTTATCAATAATCGAGAAGCCCTGATCAAGAAAGCAACCGTTGTCATCCCTGATTCTGGAAGCGACCTCATGAAAAAACTCAATCTCATCGAAACCGAAGCCGAAAGCAAGGCAAAAAATCAATAATACCTCCCGATATAGTTCTGTTATTTGCAAAAAAATGAAACTTATGGTGTAATGGCAGAAACACCTCCTTATGTACGTAAACTATGTTTAGAAAAATAGTCACATCCTTTCTCCTAGCACTTGTTGGTATGGTTGGGTTTTTTGGGAATATAGAATTTAAAAGTAGTACAAGTGGCATTGAGATTCATAAACTATCTTTTGTAAATGTAGGGTATGCAGAGTGTGACGAATCTCGGGGATATTATGATAATGATAAGTGAGGTTGTGTTCAGAAAACGACTACTCAAGATGAAGAAACAAGAAAAATGCTGAACAGTATTGTAGCAGGACTCAATATTATTCTCGATATTCTCACTATACTCGTATCTCCAGCAATCATACTCGCAGGATGGCTGATGTCGCCTGATTGGACTTCTGGTGATATATTCTGAATACGACCCATGATTCATAAGTTATGGATCACCGTATCGAATATAGTAAATTATATAAATGCATTTCTACTTATATTTATAGCTCTAGCTACCATATTTAACTCCGATCATTATGGTTATAAAGCCCTTCTTCCGAAGCTCGCCATAGGTATTCTCATGGTTCCTTTGACTTGGTGGATGGTGCAATTTATCATTTCTGTTGCAAGTTATGTTACTGTCTCTGTGATTACCATACCACAAGGAACTATAGAAAAATTTGTAACTGATAAAAATACTTGGTGGTATGGAAATAGCATTCCCAGAAAGATAATATATGAAAATGATAAAACCATATTTAGTTCTGAAAATGGTGCGAAAAAAGAAGAAGCAGGTTCTGAAAAATCATTTTGTAATGAAGATGGAAAAGATCCAAATTGTATTTCCCCTTCCGAATTCATGAGTAATGCGGGCTGATCTTTTAGTCCTCTAATGATCTATAGTTTCTGAGTATTTAAGTTTCAAAAAATTAAAGAAGTTCCAGCATGAACTATTAATACTATAAAAACCATTGGACAACTCATAAACCAATGAATCGTTTGAGCTCTTATGTTTATGGTATTCGGAATACTCGTTTTAGCGCTCATATTCATGCTTGCTATGCGAGCCATCCGACTCTGGTTCTATGCGATATTTTCACCACTCTTTACCCTTCAGTATGTCGTGGGAGATAGTGTGTTTGGAGAAAATAAAGATACGTTTAGCATAAAAGAGTTTCTCGGTCTAGCCTTTGCTCCAGCACTCGTTGGGTTAGCCTTGTCATTTTGACTTATTGTCATATCTGTACTGATGGATCCTGGGTCCACATGACCAGAAGCAAAAAATTGATGTAAAGGAAATAGCTGTAGTATTACCTTGTTTGGTAATTCGAAAAGCACTATTACTACATCGGTCTGAGAAGATAAAAAAACGGAAACTATAATTGCTCTTTGAGGAATGACGTATACATTTAAATGAAGTATCACTGGAGATACAACGACAACCCAGGATATTAAATCAGCCTTAAATATTACTGGAGGGATTTTTGGAACCATAATTATTGATATTATCGCTCTCATATTTGTATGGGTTGCATTCATGGCTGCAAAGGGCGTGAGCAAAGCTGTGAGTGCTGCGATCGATCCATTCGAAAAAATGGGAAAGAAAATCGGAGATATGGGTATGGCACTTCCGAAATATACACCAATTCCTGGTATCGGACTTTCTGCTAAGGGAATGGAGAAGGTAGTAGAAAAATGACAACAATCTCTCGACATTGCGCATGAAGAGAAAATGAATGAAGAAATCCAAAAGAAATTTCCATGACTTATCAAAAATGCACCAAAAGCAGACGATCGTGCTAAACTGAATGATGCAGCAAATAGACAAAATGATCTCGGAAAGAAAGAAGGTCTTGCTATCATTGCCAATATGCAAAAAGAAGGTAGACTTTCGAATGATACAAACATTCGTGCCTTTGCTGAGGAATTAAAGAAGTTTGGATGAAAACAATGGAAAGATGATGAAGAGGCAAAGCAATGGCTCACAAAAAATACATCTGTAACTGATCCAACAGAGGCATGAAAAATTGCAAAACTTTTGACAAAATATGACAGCACAAACTCAACAGAGCGAGAAGAAACTATGAGAATTATTTGAACAAAGTTTGGAACCAATGCCGTCAATTC
>CAZDFE010000001.1:0-15242 GCA_964504755.1 uncultured Candidatus Peribacteria bacterium | reverse complement strand
AATTCAACTGGCTTTACCGGAAAAGCAGCAACATCTCCAGGATGACTCATGCAGCTGGAATTCAATGGCATTACCATATCTGCAAAGCCAGATAAAGACAGTATTACAAAAGCTATTGGATCGCAACTTACAGAGTTTAAAGATCAACATAAGGTTGATGTAAAGACTCTTGCATCTATGTTATCGAAAGCATGAGTGGTAGCTACAGATAAATCTGAAGATATGGCAAAAGATATCCTTAGTAGCATATCAAGCATTAAAAAAGATGACGCCAAGAAAGATGATTCCAAAAAATAAATCCTTATTTCTTATATAATTAAAAAACTCCCAAAGGGAGTTTTTTAATATGCGATATATCCATATCATTTCTCAGTATCGATCGCACTCATCACTCCGATGAGTTCTCATTTTATATTCCATACGGGCGTTCCACTTTCCCCTTCTCGAACGATGATATCGGTCATCGCACCTGTGAGCATATATCCAGAGAGAGATTTCGTATAGGCATAGTATGGAACATGAGGATTAAGGATTGATCCAGAAATTCTACCTTCCGCTCCAGAATGCTCAATATATATGGACTCATTTTTCTCGAGAGGAACGAGTCAGATACCTGGAATATCACGAGGAATAGGAATAATTGCTACTTGGATGATATCTCTAAGAGGATCATAATTCTGAGAAAATGTCATGAATGTATTTTTTCAGAACATAGCATTTCGGAAGGCACAACGATCTAATTGTTTCTGACACGATGTCACGACATGCTTCGCTGTGAGTATGTGAGCATTATCGAGGAGAACTCACTTCCCGAGTACAAAATCCCGATCCAGAACAATCTCTCCCATACGATCAAAACGAGAGATTATTGGCATTTCCCGAATACAAGCAGACAGGATGAGAAGCAAGATGAGAAATGTTCATATTTTCATGATTAGACACACTATAGAAAAATTGCCGAGATATTCCAGATGGAAATTCGAAAAAATCCTGTACAATGCTCGTGTTTACTTCATAAATATTCGTATATGAGCGTTCTCAAAGAATTCCGAGATTTTGCCATGAAGGGCAATGTGATCGATCTCGCGGTAGGTGTGGTTATCGGTGGTGCTTTTGGGAAGATTGTTTCGTCACTGGTTTCTGATGTTATTATGCCGATCGTGGGATACCTCACAGCGGGTGTCGATGTGAAGGATCTTACTTACAAATTCACAGCTCTAGCACTCGATGGAAAGGAGAAGGTAGTAGAAGTGAAGTGGGGGATGTTCCTCCAGACAACGATTGATTTTCTCATCATCGCATTTGTGATTTTTCTCGTTATCAAGGCAATGACGAAAGTGATAAAGAAAAAGACCGAAACTCCCGCTCCAGCAGGACCGACCGATATCGAGCTCCTTACCGAGATTCGCGATCTCCTACAATCACAAAAATAATTTTTCCCCCATGTGGGGATTTTTTATACGAAAATTTCTATTTTATACGATTCTTCATATACTCTACTCCATGGAAAAAAAGAAGAACATCATCTACTTTCGCGGACAAGATAGCTACTGAGTACAATCAGAAATTCGACGTTGGACTCATGCATTTCGTATGCGTCATGATGCGAATAATATCGACACCTACCGAATCGAAGAAATCAAAAACTGGAATGAAGTTCGTCAAAATATCATTACCCAGTGACTCTTTAGTGAGAAACGGCTATTTATCATTTCTGGCACCCTTCCGAAAAAAAGTAAAACCAATGATACTGAAGAGCAAATCATTCATATTTGTGAAGATATTCCAGAGGATCATTTTATACTCTTCATGCACCTCGCACTCGATGAGAAAAAAAGTCAACTCCTCCCTTGGCTCGAGCAAAATGCTGATATTCGAATATTCGATTCCTTATTTATTACAAAAATCTGGCAGGAGCGATTCCCTGAGTTAGCATCAGAAACGATACAGATCGTTCTCGATCGATACAAAAAATCCGAACAAAATAATGCAGGTACGAACTCGGAACTCTCCATTCTTATCGCCCACTCATTCGAGAAATTATCCCTTCTCCATGCCTCGGAACCCATTTCGGAAGCCATGATCGAAGCTTCTCTCTCGACGGAATCCTATGGAAAAATTTTTGATTTCGTCGATGCTATCGGAGCTATGAATCACACAAGGGCACTCAATCTTTTTCACATACTGATAGAACATATGAGTGTCTATGAATTTCTCAACTCTATCATTGGACTCTTGCGCCCCACCCTCTATGTGAAATATCTGGTATCCAAGGGAAAGAAAGAAGAAATTGCTCGAATAACACGGATGCATCCATACGTCATGAAAAAATCAATCGAATCCAGAATTGATTACGAGACATTTCGTGAATTCTATGCGAAAATTATAGATACCAGTATCGCATATAAAAGCGGAAAATGAATGAAGGACCCTGAATTATGACGTATTTTCGAGATAGAGCTAGCCCTTATGAACTTGAAAAAATAAGAAAATCTCTACAATTAGCTTGTTTTACTGTTTTATCGGATTTCTATGAAAAAAATTATTATTACTCTCGCCTGTGCAACGCTTGCATTAAGCGCATGTACGATGAATGAAAATTCTACCCAAAATCTTACTCCTTCTGGAGAGGTGAGTGGAACGAAAAATACTCCTTCGAAGTCAGTAGTTGCCTCAGGAACCGTTGTAAGTCTGAACTATACCCTTCATACTGACTCAGCGAAAGGAAAAGTGATAGAAACAACGGTAGAATCCATTGCTAAATCTGAAGGACTCTATCAGAGTGGAGCAAAGTATCAGCCATATCAGGTACTCATTGGTGCTACACCAGCACAAGTAATACCCGGATTCGAGAAGGGCCTTCTCGGAATGAAGGTAGGAGAAAAGAAAACTATCGAAGTGATTCCGAGTGAAGGATATGGAGAAAGCACTACTTCTCGTGAGTTCTCGAAATATGAGATTGCTCCGACCTTTACCGTAACGCTCGATAAATCAAAATTTCAAGACAAGATAAGTGAAACGGTAAATCGTTCTATGCTAGGAGAGGATGGCGCTAATGTTCGTATTGGTCAAACTCTCACAGGCGGAAATGCCATGACTGCCATTGTAAGAAAAATTGATGGAGATATGATTACTCTTGAAATTGAGAATAAGAATCATCCATTCTATGGAAAAAAGTTTGCAGTAGGAACCAAGGTAAGTCAAGATGGCTTTAATTGGACTATTAAGTCAATTAATGGAACAGGAGCTACCTTCGACATCGAAAATACAAATAGTCCATTCTATGGAAAAAAGTTTGCAGTAGGAAGTAGCGTCGATATGCCAACGGATCCAACTTCAGGAATGACTCAGACTGGAACAATCACGATCGAGAGCATGTCAGGAGAAACAGTAGTTGCAAAGCTTCCAAATCCACATCCACTCGGTGGAAAAACCCTCTACTTCGATATCGAAGTTACTGATATCAAGTAATACACTATGGATATCCACGTAGTATCACTCTTCCCCGAAAGTGTACGCCCCTATCTCGAAAGTAGTATCATGAAACGAGCCCAAGAAAAGGGGCTCTTTCGTTATTTTCTCCATAATCTCACTGATTGGTCCGTCCGTAATACGCGACGTGTCGATGATCATCCCTACGGATGAGGGGCAGGAACTATCCTGACGATCGAACCACTTACCAACGCCCTACACGAACTCGAGAGAATGTATTGACCCCTGCGATACCTGTATCCATCCCCGAGATGAGAACTCTTGCACCAAGAAAAAGCGGAGTCATATGCAAAAAACCATGGAACCACCCCCCTCTGCATTATATGCGGACACTATGAAGGCATTGATGAACGGATCTTTTCACTCTTCCCGATCGAGCATATTTCTATCGGGAATTACGTCCTCTCAAGTGGGGAACTCGCAGCGCTCGTATGTATCGATAGTATTGTTCGACTGATTCCGTGAGTACTATCAGAAGATTCACTCCTGGAAGAATCATTTTCTCATGCACTCAATCGAAAAAAAGAATATCCACAATATTCACGACCTGCAATCTTCTCAGGACTCCCTGTTCCCGAAGTACTCCTCTCCTGAGATCAGAAAAAAATCCATGAATGGAATCATGGAAATTGTAGTTAAAAACGTTATAGATCAAATGTAATATCTCCAATATTCGCCCGTTTCATAGAAGAGAAAATACGAATAACATCATTGGGCGAGGTAGCAGGAAAATACTTCTCAATCTTCGCTACATACGTACCGAGTATACTCGTCGTAAGCGTAACGAAATCTTGCGCCGTTACTGGATCAGAAACATACTGGAACTTTCTATCGTTATAGACAAATGAGATGTCCCGAACACTCCCTTTTACATCGAGAAGAGCATTCATAAAAATCACATACTGAGACCCTTGATAGTTCAGACCAACTGGAGCATTCATGATTCGAAGGTAATCCCCCTCTGCAATAAAAGCTGTATTATCCGCATTCGGAAAGAGAGAACGTGCCATGATGAGTATAGGACTCACTGGTGGAGGTGTGGAACTACTCGATGAGACACTTATCGGCTGTGCCTTTATGATATTCATAAGACTATCATCCACGAGAGGGAGGTTATCTGCATCAGCAATATCTGCCTGATAGGGAAGTTGTACATAATTTCTATAGTTTTTCGGATCGATCATTTCCTGGAATCCATGAATGCGAGTTGCAGCCTTTCTGATTCGAATATAAGAATCCCCCTGCGCTCCCACATCCGTGGAATCAATGATCGTAGGAAGTACATTTTCGAGAGCACCATCGAGACGATCTATATCATAGAGAAATGCTTCTGGTACATTAATATTTGTTCCATCTAAGAGTGATTTACTCAGAAAAATCGAGTTTCCATCCGTTTGTGCGAAATGTCGATAGAGCGAGTGTGTATAATTCGTGAGCAATGGATCATAGAACTGCACAGAAAAACTCGTGATTGTTTTTGCTTGTATATCAGTATCAGTAATGGTACGAATATATTTTTCTGATGCCGAGAGAAACGTAATAAGATAGTCATATGTAGCTGTTTCTCGAACTGTTTCGACTGAAAGATACGAACGATCTTCCATTTTTTTGAGGATATTGAATGCATAAATAGCAATATCGAAATAGTCCTTCTGATCGATCGCTCCTTCCTCGAGAGTTTTCATAAGTTCTGCCGCTGTGGGGACATACGTATCAATACTTCAGAGATTCGAGGTTTTTTTCTGAGTAAAGAGATTTCGTGAATAGATATCCGCAAGATTCTGGAGAAGTCGTGATTTTCCTGTGGTAGCTTCTACACCGATCATCTGGGCAATCGCATCATAGATATCTTGATACTTCGGACCAGCCACTCCACCAAATACAGCAAATCGACCATCGAGCAGAAACTGCTCTATAGTTTGCTTCGCAGTGGATGATTCCATATTCAGATTCTTTGCTCATTCATAGATCGTCTTAATTCGCGGGACAAGCGTAGCCTTATCTGCAGAAGACTCTACCGCTTTGGAAAGAATTCCCGAAAGCTCCAGAAGCATAGCATGATTGATTTTACTTGGATTCATGAGCCACTTCGATGCTTCATTATCGGTAGAGTAGGTATAATTTCGAGCATATGCCTTCATATTTTTTACACTATCTACTCGATTCTTGAACTGGATAGACAGCACACGAAATAATGCCTTAGTCTCTACTGGAAGTCGATAATTAAAAAATGTATCTTCATTGCTTCCGAGATTAACACGAGGATTTACAAACTCGAATACTTCATTTTCTTCTTCTTGCAGACTAGTAATAATGCGAAATAAATCCGCTCATTTGAGATTTTGGTACTTCGTAGGATCAAATCGAATATATGATCCTGGGAAAAGCACCATACTCGTCATAATCTCTCACTGATAGAGAAAATTCAGTCGAGCTACACCATCGATCGCATAAATCGCAATCTTTCCATCACCTTCTTTTCCGATATAAAAACTTCCGTTTGTAATCTGATCGAGTCGAAAGTCACCATCCTGAGAAAAAACTCGATACGAAGAAAAAAGATCATAGAGGGATATAATTCATTTAGTTTTCCCGAGCATAATATCGGTTTGTCCACTCAGTGTAAGGATATCCGACGATGCTCCACTCCCAACCAGCGCAAGAAATGAGGTTAAGCGACTCATTTCTGTGTATATCACTGTGTTTTGTTTTTTTATCCCTCAGGAAAGACTTATTACCTTTTGATCGAGTATGTCTCCCCCATTTTGGGTTATTACATTCATTTCATACCAATTTTTCTCCTTAATTTCCACGGATGCTGTAGCATTTCCATCAGAAAACTGAACCGATGAAATCAAGAGAAAACCGGCGATAGCTCCAGAAATAAGAATGTAAAAAAGGAAGGAAAGGAATTTCATAGGTGGGTGCAATTGATCGAATGATTCAATTCGCTCTATCAGCATAGCCTATATGCTTCTATTTTGCAAATTTTGGAACACCACAGTCTTGAGAAACGATTTTCTCGAGTCGAGACCGAAGTACATCATTTTTTTCGAGAATAATTCCCACTTCCCGATTATTATCGAGCGCATTTTCGGTGAGATTCATACTTCCGATCAGTATGTCTCGACGATCACGAATGAGAAGCTTCGCATGCAGATAGGGCTTCTGAACCGTTCGGTAGGTAATTCCAGAAAGAGTGAATGACTCATTATCTTCGGAACGATCAGCCACACAGATGGTAATACTCACCCCATCCCTTGCACGATCTTCGAGGAGACCGAGTAATTCAGGATCACTCAACGTCTGCACATAGAGCACGAGAGAATCTTGAGAACTTCTGATAAAATCAGTCACAAAGGCACGCATATGACTCGGGCTCAGTCCGAGTGTCGGCGGTATCGGTCGAGAAAATAATGGCTTCTCATGAGAAAAATCAGCTAGAAAAACCTCCACTAAAGCATTAAGATGTCAGGAATCATTATCACAATATATGAGGTCTCGATTTTTCTTATAGCCAGTAATAGTAAGATTCCCCGTACTGATACAGAATGCATGATCCATGACCCAGAACTTCGCATGAGTGAACGTATAGCGAGTATTATCAGCATATACGATGGGAATTCCTGAATTCTGGAGTTTTTGATAGGTTTTCTGATTCATCGTAGGAGTTCCATAGACACTTCCTTCGAGAATAACTCGCGTATCGACTCATCGTCGATGTGCCTCGATCAGAGCATCGATCGTCCGAGTATCGGTCCAGGTATATATCTCAACCCAGAGACGTTCCTTTACTCGGGAAAAATCATCGAGGAGAGTCTGTTGCAATGAAGCATCTGGAGTTATAAATAGCGTACTGGAACCTGTATATACAGGGGCTTCCATATCAATCTGAATCTGACTCTGCTCATGAGCAAAATGATCACGATATGCTGAACAACGAGGGAGAATAAGGCAGCATAGGAGAATAAGGCAGTAATACCGTCATCTATTCATTCCATCCCACCAGTACGGTTGCTTCTGACTCGGTTGCATAGGGGAAAAATTGAAGCAAGTAAGCATGCACTGCAGATCCAGGAGATGCAGAAATCACATCTTTTCCTTCTACCTCTGGAAAAGGCACCCCTGGGAAATATACTTCCCCCGTTGCTGTTTTTTGAGTGAGGGGGCCAGCTGCAGAACGAAATTCATTATCATGTAAGAAACACAAAATATGTTTACGGCGCAATACTTCATGCACCCCATGATTGCGGATTTCTTCGTTTGATGCGATGTACGCTCGTGCATCAGGACTGAGTATAACTACCTCCGTTACTCCAGCAAGAGCTCGAACATGATCGGTATTTTTCTGGATCAGATCTGTCTGAGATACCGTTCCTGGAAACTCGGTTTTCGAATGAAAATTATAGAGTGCCTCGATCGAATGCATCGAAGCTCGTTCGTCATCACTATAGCGAGAAAGAGCATTTACGAGGGCATATATCTTTCCTACTTTTGGCACATAGTAGGCACTAAAATCCCCTTCTGCCGAACTCGAACGGATAAAGAGCGTTCCATATTTAAAAAGAAATCCTAAGATGCTATTCTTACTCACCGCACAGTCACGGATATTTCGGTATCGAATATTCATGGCATACTGGGAAAATAGACCATTTCGAACCGATAGTGTTACTTTCTGATTCCCGACCATGAGCCATGAATGATGCCAGAGGTAGTGTTCATACCCGAGCACGATAATAGAAATGATAACACATCCGACCGTGGTCCAAAGCAGAGAATAATTCGAGGCAAAGTACAATACTACCGTAATGGGTATGATAATGAAAATGAGGAGTTTCAAGGATTGAATGAGTGGGACCATCCAGTGCTGATGGACCTTATAGAGAATTTTTTCTTCGAAACGAATATCTGACATAATGAGATAAGAATAAAAAATTAATGATGTCCACTACCGTGTCCGTGCCCACTATCAGCATGTCCGTGGGCATCATGACCTCCCCCATGTGAACCATGGTCATCATGTCCGTGGGCATCATGCCCATGATCGTCACCATGTCCACCACCCACTTCATGGAATTCTACTCGATAATGTGCGTCATCTTTTTGTTTATAAAATCCGACATGTGAAAGATTATACCAGATAGAGAGAAGAGCTGCATTCACGAGATTTGATAGCAAGAGTTTGTAGAGCATAAGGACAATTCCGAGAGGAATTATGGTATTCTGATGGGACATGACATAGCCATAGAACCAAGAATTTTTTACCATAGTCATATAGTACTCGGTCTCACGTAAGTACATAAAAATAGTACCAATGCGAAATATATACGCCTGGTCGATCAGATAAATCACACTCGCCATCACGGAAAAAATAAGATATCCGCTCACGAGGATATAGACAGAACTATAGAGTACCGGCTGGGTTGGCTCACTGATAACAAGTCCCCCATGAATCGGAAATAATATCAGGAGTATAAAGACGAGATATACGGAAATACTGATAATAAAGGCTGAAAATCCAAATGGAAATAATCCTCACTCTGTTCCAAGTGCAGGATTTCCGATCAAGAGTACCGAAAGAAGAATATAAATCGCAAGTCCCACCATCGCTCCGAACGCCGCTTCGAATACACGATGAAGCGTCACAAAATAATAGAGGACCATAATGCCCACCAGAATCCCTCCTATCATCAACACATCAAATTCGGTAACCTGAAATGTGGTAGCAAGGGCTGTCAGAAGAGGCATACAAAAAAGCAAAATGGAAGAATGAAGTTATTCTATGTATTTTTGCATTATTTCAAGCCTACTTTCAGACTCGTGAGATAGGCGATAGCGAGAGCATCGGCAGCATCATCGGGTTTTGGAATTTCACTTAATTTCAGAAGGACTTGAAGTGCTTTCTGGATTTGTGGTTTCTTCGCGAATCCATTGCCCGCAATTCCCTGCTTTACCTGGAGTGGAGTAAACTCGATGAGTGGAATTCCCAGGCTTGCGATCGTATGGACAATCACTCCCCGAGCCTGCGCAACATCGATTCCATTCGTCACATTTCGTAGGAAAAAAAGTCGCTCGATTCCACACATGGTTGGCTGATAGGTATCGAGAAGTTCCCGAAGATCATTTCCTATCTGGATCAGTCGATCCGAAAAAGAGATTCCAGGACGAGTTTCGATCACCCCGTATTCGATCACTCGAGTGTGCCTCCCATCTTTTTCGAGAAGCGCGAATCCGACGATCGCGAGTCCTGGATCGATTCCGAGTATTATCATAGCAGGTAGGAAAAAAGCTGAAAAAATAAGCCATCTTTCTCATAAAAATTCCGAGTACAAATGTCACGGACACACTTCGCATCGGAAAAACTCACCTTTCGAGCATGTCGTTTCGTAGAAAATACTTCCATCTCGATGAGTGCTTCGAAGCGTTCAAAGAATACATCCGAAGTGAGATTCTGGAGCAGTCCAGGAAACTGAGACTCTATTTCAGTAATGAAGAATTCTAAATATTCCCCTTTCGGTTCATCGAACCGTATACTCGCGAGTACCTGATACCATCGACCGAGCGAGAGATTATATTTTTTAGTAAATACCTGATAAATATCCGTCTCGATTCCCTTCGCGCTCATATGGAGAAATATTTTTTTCCCATGAAAGGAATCAGTAATCAGTGCAAACGTGCTGTCGAGAATTTTCTGATACGAAATAATGAGTGCGAACGCATCCATACGCGGAAATTTTTGAAGTGTATTCCAGTGAATTTCTGCATCCAAAAGACGTTCGAGCGTATGTGAAGGGGCTACCGAAAGCGTATCTCAGAAATATTCATGCATTCGTTGTCCGAAGGACTCAAGCACTCCATCTTCGAAAAAATTATCGAATCGTTTTCGGCTTTCGGTATGTTCACGAGCCTCTCGGATACAATGAAGCGACTCCTGAATCTGACGTTTCATCCACCGCTCTGAGACTTCGAGCTTTCTACGAAGGAGTTCATTTTCACGGATGAGTTCTTCGATTTTCATAGCGTCCAGTATAGCAGATAATCTTGATCTGACAAAAAAATGACTAATGATCACTCGCGGTTCCAAATGTCCGAATGTGACCCATAATTTCAGTATATAATTCATCGAATCGGGCTTGTGATTTTGCTTCCAGATTGAGTCGAAGGAGTGGCTCATTCGAACTTGGACGAAAGTTCCACCAGCTTCCATCCGCATATCGTACGGTAATGCCATCAAACAAATCATAATCTTCTGAAGTATACAAAATAGCAAGTTTTGCAATGGCTCATTTTGGATCTGGCACCTCGAAATTCGTTTCTTCCAGAGTTCTATACTGCTGGAATTTTTCTGTCATTGCTTTTAGTTTTGTTCCTGTTTTTGCGAGGGTCGCAAGAACCATCATGGCTGCCATAATACCACTATCCATGTAGTAGTTATCTCGAAAAAAGTAATGAGCCGAATGTTCTCCAGCATAGACGATATTTGGATTTTTCATCATATGCTCCCGGATGTATACATGCCCCACCATTTCTTTCTCATAGAATCCCCCAAGTCAGATAACAGTATCACGAAAGATATGGGATATAACAGCATTCCCAATATATCCAGACCCTGGGAATTTCTCGAGCAATTCGGTAGCAATAATCGATGAAATCACACCAGATGTCATTAATTCTCCAGTATCATCCAACACCATGACACGATCAGCATCGCCATCGAAGATAAATGCCATATCCGCCTGATGATCGAGAAGCGCTCGTCTGGCATCGAGACGATTCACTTCGAGCATCGGATTCGGATGATGATTCGGGAAATTTCCATCTGGATCAAGAAAGAGTGGAATAAGTCGAAATCCCGCTTTTTTCGAGAGTTTTTCCATAAATGCTCCCGCCGCCCCATTGCCACCATCAGCCACGATCGTATACGATGAGAAATCAATATCATTTCCCACAAAACGAAGAATGTGATCCACCCAATCATTACTCACATCACGATATTCGACCTTCAATTGTTCACTGTTCATTGTTCACTGTTCATTGTTCATTGATTCCATAATCGCCACCATTTCTGGACCATATTTCTTCAGGTTATAGGGTTCTCCCGAATGAGCGAGTGACTTCATACCATTATACTCTTTTGGATTATGACTCGCGGTAATCATGACACCAGCCTCGATATCATCATAATGACACGCGGCAAATGAAAGCATATCCGAAGAACAGAGTCCAATATCGATAATGCTAGCTCCAGCAAGGATACTCCCTTGGGTAAATGCATTCTTGAGTGATGGAGACGAGAGACGAGCATCATATCAGAGAGCGATTCGTTTTTTCCCAGTGACGCGAGCAAAGGCATACCCCAATCGAAAGAAAAAATCATCATCAATATCCGCCCCATAAATACCACGAAGATCATATGATCGAGACAGGATAGAATAGTTCATATATTGAGCGTTAAGAAAAAAAGAGTATTTAAAATATTTTTACCCAGAGATCATGGAAGAAGACATCATGATCCACAATGGATTCTTTAAATTTTGTATATCCAGCATATGATCGAGATTGATACTGGTCACGCATATGATCGAGATCGCAGTATTGTATTCATTTCGCATAGGAGTCAAGGAACCATTGATCCATGAGCGCCACCCCGAGATGATAGGGCTTAGAGTCTCGATGATAGAAAGAGGTGAAGTATTCACTCGTCACGCCTTCATCGATAAATACAGCACCAGCAAGAGGAATATCATCGACGTATGCCATGTAGATTCGCATATTTTCAGTACCCTGAGCAAACTTCTTCGTACACCAAGAGATAATATATGATTTATTCGGATCGGGAATTTTCGTTTTTTTATAGACTTCGAAATAGATATACGGATCATCAATGCGTTCGATACGAAGCTTTCCTGATTGCTTCCATTCCAGTATTTTTCGACGATGTCCACGAGCCTTCGAAGTCCACTTATTCCAATAATCATGACGATCCAGTATCGAGAAAGCGCTCCGCGTCGAATGCATGAACATACTCGCGAGAAAGTATGGAAACTGTATCCAACCATCTGGTTTCTCGACCTGGCGGAGAGGCGCCCAGAAAATAATGCCATGATGAATGCCATATTTCCCCAGTTTCTCAGGCGTCATCTCGACATCGATTTTTTCGACAATAACGGTATAGAGTGGCCCGAGAAATCTGCCAGCTTTTATGAATTCATAGCCACCACCGACTCGCTCGATAATGAGATCAGTATATTTTTTATAGTAGTCATAAAACACCTTCGAACCCGTGCGGTAGTAGGTAAAGTCTTTGGGGATGAGGTGGCGTGAGAGGGTTTTCATGACTATATATCGAACTACTTAGAAGAAAATAATATCTTGATACCAAGGACAGCAAGTACAGCTCCCATACATTTATTTAGATAGTACTGTACACTGGCAATGTATTTCTTAATAAAAGAACTACTGATAATCGTGGTCAAAATACAAAACCAAATTCCAACAATACATGCCATGATAATTCCATATTCTATCTGCGTCATGAGAGAAGTTTTAGGGTCGATGACTTGTGTGAATACTGAGAGAAAAAAGAGGGTTGCCTTTGGATTCATAACATTCGTCAGAAATCCTTCTCGCCATGCAGAAAAAAGACTATTATCCTGAGTCACTCCATCCGACGACGACACATTTTCTTTTTTCGATCGGAACAACTGATAGGCAATATACAAGAGATACAGCGCACCGATCGTTTTTACGATAGAAAAAAGAAGAATCGACTGAGAAATAATTATACCTACACCCGCAATACAATAAGCTACGTGGATCAATACCGCTAGACCAACACCTACTGCTGTCATATATCACAGTTTTCTAGAGACAATTGCATTTTTTACCACGACGATCATATCAGGGCCAGGCGAAATAGCAGCAAGGAGGGTAATAGATGCGAGAATTATAAGTTCAGACATAAGAATATCTATATGTTATAGGGTAATAATTATATTAATTTTTCAAACTCTTCCACCATTTTCTCCACTTCTCGAATCCCAGACTGATAGAACTCTGGGGAAGCAATATCAATACCATAGCGCCCGAGAATATCACGTGGACGCTCACTTCCACCCGCACGAAGGATATCTTTATAGTCTTCGACCGAGAGGGTTTTCTCGGTGTGGACCTTGTTATAGAGCGCGAATGTGAGGAGATTCCCGAACGCATACGCATAACAGTAGAATGGGGTATGGAAAATATGTGGAATCATCGACCATCCTGACTCTTCTTCTGCTGGCACATCATGATGCACGACTTCTCCATAGAGCGATTTCTGCGCTTCTCTCCACATGAGATTCATATCTTTATAGGAGAGTTCCTGTCCACTATGGATCAGTTCATGCACTTTTTTCTCGAAGATCACATACTGTACCTGTCGGAAAATCGTCGCAAAAACATCTCCGAGTCGTTCATTCAGATAGTCCCGATATTCTTCTGGAGACACGAGAGACTTTACATTATAACCCAAGAGCATTTCTGAGAAAATCGATGCCGTCTCAGCCATAGAAAGTGGAGAATCATAGACAGGCGCCTCTTGTACCTGAGAAAGGTGACCATGGATCGCATGTCCGAGTTCATGAGAAATCGTCGATACATCTCGAAGTTTTCCCGTAAAGTTCAGAAGAACGAAAGATTCACTTCCCTTTCGATAGCTCGCGAAGGCACCTCCGCGTTTTCCTGCACGAGGAAATACATCGATTCTCTCTTCTTCGATCATTTTTTTCGAATATTCGTAGAAATCAGTATCGAAATCCTTCATAACACTCAGATGCAGATCGAATGCTTCTTCGAACGAGAAATCCTTATCGGTTTTCCCGAGTGGCGCCCCCACATCCCATACCGAGAAATCTGCTTCGAGACCAAGCATTTTTGCCTTTGCCTGGAGAAAACGAGTATAGATCGGATAGGCTTTTTCTACTTCGGATAAGAGCATGTCCACCACTTCATCGTCCATTTCTTCTGAGAGATTACGCTGTGCCATAACATTCTCACTGTATCCACGCATACGAATCTCACTGCTCCAGTCCTTCACGATGCTCGTATAGATATTCCCGAGAGAAATCTGATTTTGCTTCGTGTTATAAACCTTTCGGATAGATTCATAGGCTTGCTTTCGGATACCACGATCAGTATGCTGTCGGTAACTGCGCACCTCCTCTTCGGTCATGGTTTTTTCGACTCCATCGATCGTCATCTGGAATTCATAGGAACCCGTTAGCTCATCATGGAGAGCATTCGCGAGTCCGAGAGGACGAGATTTCATATTGAGAACGTATTCTTCCTTTTCTCCGAGGATATACTTGATCCCATCCGCGGTAGAAACAAGATCATTTTTGTATCGAGCGAGTTTCGGATCATTCGCCCAAGTCATAATCTGATCATATCCGATCGTTTTCCATCCTTGAGCCACGAACAGGAGCATATTCGAAGCCTCTGTATAGAGATAATCCACTTCCCCCATTTTTTTCATGACATCGAGGTCCTGTGTATCGAGGGACGAACGATAGAAGAGATAGTAGCTCGGTGTTGCCATCTCATCTGAGAGTTTCGTATAGTCATGATAGAATTCGAGCATCTGTTCGCTATCAGTAAACTGAGCAAACATAGGCTCATATTTCTGTGCGAATGCCTGTGTTTTTGGGAGAATCTGAGCAATATCAGCATCGAGTTTCGGATCATCGAGTCCAGAATAAAAATATCGAGAC